>DATKVR010000064.1:0-46915 GCA_035529955.1 Gallionella sp. | reverse complement strand
GCCAGTTGCGGCACGCCGTTGATCCACACGGTGCGCTTGCCGCCGTGCTGTTGCACGATGCCGTTGAGTATCAGCACGCGACTATTGTTGTTATCCGAATCGGCGCCCTGTGCGTAACTGTAGTCGAGTTGCGCACGCTGCTCCGGGGTGAAAAAGATCCGTCCCAGTTCCGCTGCACCGGCGAGCGTCGACGTTGTCAATCCGATAGCGACCGGGCCGATGGCGAGCAGGAAGATTTTGAGGGTGGGTTTCATGATCGGGCGTTCCGGTTCTTCAGCGTGATCCAGCCGCCGCTGCATTCCGCCTTGATGTTCTTCCCGGCGGCGGGGCCGGATTCACCGTCGGTGGCGACGCGTTGCAGCTTGCAGCCGTCCAGCTGGTAGTGTCCCTTGATCTTGCGGTTCAGTGCGCTGAAGAAATCCAGCAACTGGCCTTCGTGCAGCAAGTCGAATTGCAATTTCATTTCGCTGTAATGGATGACGAAGTTGCCGCTGTCCAGCGCTGGCTGCGGGGCATAGACTTTTTGCGGGGCGATGTTATAGCGAAAGTCGATGACCAGATTCTGCCTGCGCAGCTTCTCCAGCCCTTCCATCCAGTCGAGGCGGTGGTCGTCGCCGACGATTTCGTTTGCTTCCAGTTTGTCATATTCCTTGGAATAATCCGACAGGTTGTCCCGGTCCTGACGGGCCATGGCCAGGCTGTTGCGCGCATTATTCATCTGGCTCTGGGCAATACGCCGGTTTTTCAGGGTGTAGTCTGCATACTTGATGCTGGAATACAGTATCGCGCCGCTGATCAGGACGGAGACCCCGATCGCGGCGAGGCTCCAGCGCATCAGTTGAAAATCGGTGTTGGAGAATTTCATGTTGCCGGTCTCCATACAAGCTGGAATGAAAATGCCAGTTTATTGTCGCCAGTCTCGTTCTGGTTGACAATGCTGCCGGTGGGGCTGACGTCAAGCGGCTTGGTCAGGACGGTTATCTGGTATCCGCGCTTTTCCAAATCCAGCCTGAAGCGATCCAGATACGACAGCGCGGCACGGAAGTCATCGCCGAAACCCTGCATATCCCCCTTCAGCAGAATGACCTGCGCGGGAACGTCCGCGCGGGTATTTGCCGCAACCGGCTCGGCCGCACTTTCGTGCCAATCCAGCTCGTTTATCCCGATTTGCGTGAAATGGTCCAGTACCGCGCTGATCGGATCCAGGATAGTTTGCGGGGCAGACCCATATTGATCGAGCTTGCGCATCACAGACACGCTGGATTTCATGTCGGCGGCAGGTGTGTCGGTGACCGGAAAACTCTGGGTGATATGCCTGGCTTGTTGCGACATGCGTTGCGCCTGGGCCGTTAATTCATTGGCGGCGCTCGAATTCACGCCGCTTTGCCAGACCGTTGTGAACGCCCAAAATATGCTGGCCACCAATAATGCGCCGCTTGTCCAGAACAGTGCGCGGCGCAACTGCCACAGCGTGTAGTAGCGGGTGTGCTCGGAACTGGCGTAATTTGTATTCGGACGGCTGGTAGCCAACTGGTGCAGGAAGATCTGGCTGGCATCCGAATCGGTGAAGCGGTATTTGAGCTTGAGCTTTTTGCCGACTTCATTGATATCCGCAAAGTCATAGAGCACATCCCGGTCATCGGGCAATTTATTCTGCAGTTCGTTGCGGTCATCCGTATTGCACAGGATGCGTACGTCGAGGGTCTGCCCGGACGGTAGCAAACTCAGACTCTTCAGATACTGGTAGGTGCGGCCGAGTTCGTTGACCACCGCATCCTGGAAAGTCAGCTCCGCATGAACAGGCGTCAGCCGGGAAATTTGCAGGCGATGGTCGCTGAAATAGGTCTGGCGCAGTCCGGAAAACTTTTCCCATGAAATCAGCAGCAGATGTTTCGATGCCAGATCCTTGACCAGCGGTTCGCTGATCTGCGGCACCGAATAGATCCCGGCGAGCGGGGTTTGCTGCGCCTGCATGATATTCAGCCATGGCAAAATGAGCCCGGGATTGGTCAGCGCCGAGAACAGCATGTCATCGTCGCGGCGCCCGGTTTTCTGGCGTTGCAACAGGGTGGCTTTGCGGAACGGGGTGCCGCGATAAAACTGGTCGAACTTGCGTTGGAACAGCGCATCGCGGCTGCTTCCCATCAGATGTGGAACGATTTCGTGACGGAAGTCCTCTTCGATCATGTCGGTCAGCAGGTAAGCAGGACATTTGGTCGACTGCAATACCGACGCGAAACTTTCCCGCCCCTCCGGGGTGTCGGTAAAATCGCGCTGCAGCACGGTTTCGCTGCCTGCCATGAGTTGTGCATGCAGGCGATCGGCACTCAGGAATAGTAGTAGTGCTTGTTTCATCTCAATAACCCCGAATCAGGCTTTACAGGACAGGTGGAGTGCACCGCCCCCGGTTTTGCAATCCCTGCATGTTGTTGCGGGTTAAATTTGCAACAACCGCAATCCGCTTGCCGACAGGCAAGCGACTGTATCAAACTTTCATCTTGCCGATAAGGTCATAGATCGGCGACAGGACCGACAGCATAACCCAGCCCAGCAAGGTACCCAGCACGATGGTCATGGTCGGTTCAATCAGGACTTGTATTTTTTTGATCGAACTCTTCACGTCGCGATCATAAAAATAGCTTACGTTCAGCAACGCCTTGTCCAGCGAGCCGGTGGCTTCACCGACTTTGAGCATGCGTACCACCAATGGCGGAAACATCCCGGTATTCTGGAAGCTCTGGGTCAGGTTCTTGCCGGACTCGATTTCAAGCATGACATCGTCAAGGCTTTTGGCAACGGCCTGGTTGTTCACCACATCCCGCGAGTTGGCAATGCACTCGAGGATACTGATGCCGGAGCCGTACATCATCGCGAAGGTGTTGGCAAAGCGCGCCAGAATGATTTTGCGCAGGATCGGGCCGATCACCCACATTTTCAGTTTGAATCCGTCAAATTTCAAACGCATCTCGGGGCTGGACCTGACCAGCAGCATTCCGGTGATGACCAGCACGATCGGCGCTGTAATTATGACATACCAGTAATTGACGAAGAAATGCGAGGTAGCGATCAGGATGCGCGTCTGGATGGGAATTTTCTGCCCCATACCCACGATGAAGCTGACCAGTTGCGGTACCAGGTAGATCATCAGGAAAAACGTGATCGCCACCACGGTGGTGCCGACGAATGCCGGATACATCAGGATGGTCTTGGTATTCGATGCCATCTCGTCCTGCCACTTTATCGATTCGGTGATGTGTTCAAACACTTCCTGCAGGCGTCCGCTTGCTTCGCCGGCATGGGTCAGGCTGACAAAGATTTTGTCGAACGCGTCCGGGTGCAGCGCCATCGCTTCGGACAGCTTTTTGCCGCCTTCGATGGACTCGACCAGATTGGCGATGATTTCGCGGAAGCGCGGGTCGTTCATGGTATCGCGCAAATCGGCCAGGCATTCCAGCAGCGGCACCCCGGCACGGGTCAGTTGTTCGAGATTGAAAAAAAACGTGATCAATTCGGGGCGCTTGATTTTGCCGCGCGCCATTGATGTGCCGGTGTCGACCTTGGCATCGATCAAATCGAGGCCGCTGCGCTTGAGGCGCATCTCCAGGTCCACCTGATTGGCGGCATCCTGCAAACCCCGGTGGGTCTTGCCGAGATCGTCAATTGCCCGATAGGAGTAGAGTGACATTGGGTTCCCTGTTTGCCTAGCTCAGACGGTCGGTCAAGTCGACGATGCGGCTGACTTCCGCCAGCGAGGTGATGCCCTGCTGGATGCGCCGGATGCCGTCCATTGCCAACGGGCGAAATCCCTTTTCCAGAGCCGCTTCCCTGATCTGGCGCGCACTGGCGCGATGCGAAACCAGGTCATCCAGATCGTAATCCATTTTGAGCAGTTCCATGATGGTCATGCGCCCCTTGTAGCCCTGATGGTTGCACGCTTCGCATCCGGCGGCACGGTACAGGGTGATGTCCTGCTGGGCCGAGAGTCCCAGCAGCTTGCGTTCCGACGCGTCCGGGGTATAGGGGTATTTGCATTCCTTGCACAGTATGCGTATCAGGCGCTGCGCCACGATCCCGATGATGTTGCCGGCCATGATGTCGGGAAGGATGCCGATGTCGAGCAGACGGGGTATCGCGCCGATCGCCGAATTGGTGTGCAGCGTCGAATACACCTGGTGCCCGGTCATCGCGGCACGGAATGCCATTTCGGCAGTGGGATGGTCGCGGATTTCGCCGACCAGGATAATATCCGGATCCTGGCGCATCATGGAGCGGATACCGTTCGCAAAATCCATCTTGGCGGATTCATTCACCGACGTCTGGCGGATCAGCGCGAGCGGGTATTCGACCGGGTCTTCCAGCGTCATGATGTTGACCGATTCGGTGTTGATGTGATTCAGCACCGAGTACAGGGTGGTGGTCTTGCCGCTGCCGGTGGGGCCGGTCACCATCACGATGCCCTCGGGCTTGGCAATGACCATCTTGAGCAGGCTGAGCGCGGCATCATCGAGACCCAGTTGGTCAAGCGGCACGATGCCTTTTTGCCGGTCCAGTATGCGCAGCACCAGATTTTCGCCGTGCGTGGTCGGATGAGAAGCCACCCGGAAATCGATCGGCCGGCCTGACAGGCGCAGCGAGATGCGCCCGTCCTGCGGCGCGCGGGTTTCGGCGATGTTCATGTTGCTCATTACTTTCAGGCGCACCACCATGGCCGGCCAGAAACTCTTGTGCAGGCTGCGCACCTGGCGCAGCACGCCGTCGACGCGGTAGCGGATGCGCAGGAAACTGTTTTCCGGTTCGAAGTGGATGTCCGAAGCGCCCCGCTGCACGGCCTCGGTCAGCAGCGCATCGACCAGGCGTACCACCGGCTGGCTGAATTCGTTGACGCCGGACTGCTGCGTCTGGTATTCCATTTCACCCGGTTCGATTTCGTGCAGGATGCCGTCTATCGAGAGCTCGAAGCCGTAGTACTGGTCGATGGCGCGCAGAATGTCCGATTCACTGGCAAGCTGGGTGACCAGCCGGTATTCGTCCTTGAGCAGCGCGCGCACCTGGTCGAGCGCGATGATGTTGTCCGGATCGGCGACAGCCAGGTTCAGGGTGCGGCTGGCGTTGTCGACCGACAGCGGCAGCAGTTGATAACGCCGCGCCACATCCTTGGGGATCAGGCTCAGGGCGGCGGAGTCAATCAGGACGGAGGCAAGATCGACGCTTTCCTGGCCGAGATTTTCCGACAGGACGTCGCGGATGGTCGCTTCGGAGAGAAAACCCAGGCGAACCAGCAGGCGACCCAGCGGCTGGTGGGTCTTGCCCTGCTCCTGCAGGGCAATGCGCAACTGGTCATCGCTGATAACGCCCTTGCCGACCAGTATCTGCCCCAGCTGTTGTGGCGGGTTATCCAGCTTCTTGTTGTTTTGCATGACGATTTAGTGCGTTAGCTGTTCGATGCGTTGTGAAATTTTTGCGTGATCAAAGCCGGCATGGTTATCGGGGTCAAGCTGCAGGGCACGCCGGTAATATTGTGCAGCCGCCTTGTTTTGTCCAATGCGGTCAAGACTGACGGCCAGGTTGAATGCCAGTTCCGCACGGTCGGGGGCCAGTTTGTAGGCATTAAAGTATGACTGTTGCGCTTCAGCCCAACGGTCGTGTTCCGCATAGTAATTGCCCAGCGCCAAATGCAGGGATGACGAATTCTGCTGTTCATTGAGCAGCATCTTCAGGCGGCTTTCGGTGTCGTTGCCGTCTGATAGCGCGGACATCCCCGCATTGGCCACGGCATTGCGCGGATCAAGTGCCAATACCTGCGCGTAATAGTGTGCCGCCACGCTGTCCTCGCCCCGCCGCTGGGCGATGACGGCCATCCCCAGCAGCCCGTCGGTATTGTTTGAGTCCAGGCTGAGCGCCTTGAGATACAGTTGCTGGGCTTGGTCAAGTTTTCCGCCGCGATAAGCAAGATAGGCATTGTTCAGCAACGGATCGATCGGCTCTTCCGTGTTCCGCACGATATGCACTGAACCGGTTTCCTTGTCGCTGGACGGGGTTGCCCTGGCCAGATGTTTTGCGGCATGTCTGGGTTTTCGTATTCTGGCCGGTTTGGGCGGAGTGGCTTCGGCTGAAACGATACCGGGTACCAGATCGCTTTTTGCAGGCAGCGGCACCGGTGCTGGTTTGGTCTGCGTCGTGGAAGCAATGTTGACAGGGCGCGGCGGCAGGGCTTTGTGCGGGGATATTTCGTACCACACGTAACCCGCTCCGGCTGCCAGCAATATAACCGTGCCGACCAGCGCGATCAGCAAATTGCGGTTGAAACCGGGGCGCGCTGCAGGACCGGATTTGGCATTGAAAAGGTTTTGTCCGGCAAGGCGTGCCTGACCATCGGTCGTTCCAGGATTCGGGGCGGCTTGGTGCGGTGCGGTCGAGTCGGGGCTCGGCTCCAGGCTGAGTTCAAGCCCGGAAGCGCTGCCTTTGCCGGCCTGTGCTTGCTGGGATTTTTTGCGTGCATCCAGAAGCAGGCTCATGTTCAGGGTTTCCCGTAGGCCGATTCATTAAAGAAATTCTGGTCCGGCAGGCTTTTGCGGAACGCGTTGAAATCGCCATTGACACTGGGATTCTTGATGATGACCGGCTTCAGGAAGATCACCAGTTCCGTTTTGGTTGTCTTGTCGTTGCGATTCTGGAACAGGTTGCCCAGCAATGGGATGTGACCCAGTAGCGGGACTTCATTGGTGTTTTTGCTCATCTGGTCTTCCATCAGGCCGCCCAGAACAGCGATCTGATTGTTCTGGATTCTCAGCACCGACTCCATTTCACGGGTTGATGTTTCCGGGATGCGGTTTACCACACCTGGGCAGGCAGGGCCGACACCCAGGCACGGGTTGGCCAGGGACGGATTGGGGTCGTTGACATAATCGAGCAGGCGCGTAATCGACGGGCGGATGTTGAGCAGCACCGTATCGCTGTCGCTGATTTGCGGCGTCAAACTCATGGTGAATCCCACCGGCGCAGTCAGTACGCTCGAGGTGTAGGTGGGCGGCGTGGCCAGGCCGCCGGTCAGCGTGTTGACGGTACCGGGGGTGACCGTCATGGAAAAATATACCAGATTGTCGACCACGCTCAGCATCGCGGTCTGGTTGTTCATCACGCTCAAAGTGGGACTGGACAGAACCTTGACATTGCCGAACTGTTCCAGCAGCTGTATCGATGCGGCGATATTGCCGAATTTGGAAGTCGGATTGATGTAGTTGACTGCCAGCGCACCGGCAGTCGTTGAAATCCCTGCGGTGCCGGCCTGACTGAGTGTGAAACCCTTGGCGCCGAGAAGTGCCCGCGACCAGTCTATCCCCTGCTGGTATTGGTCGCTCAGATTCACCTGCACGATGGTCGCCTCGATCATGACCTGGCGCTCGGCGTTGGCCATGATCCGGTCGATGAATTGCTGGATCTTTTCGTGCTGTTTTCCGGTGGCGCGTACCGTGATGATGCCGGCTTCCGGGTTCGCGATGACTGAAGCGGCCTCGCGGAACGTGCTGCGCCGGGTAACGGTAATTCCACCCTCTTCAACATTGACCGGGTTGGGACTGTTTTCAAACCCGCCCTTGGGGGAAGACTTCTTGTTGCCGGCGGCGGGTTGTGCCCCCGTGCCGGTACTGCTTGCATTGCGTACCTGCTGCACGGAAGTCTCGCTGGAGCCTGCGGGCAATATCTTGTCGGTCTCGTGGAGGATGTCCTTGATGTTCTGCGTCAGGGTAGCCCAGAAGTTATTCTTTGATGCGTCCTTGATGGTGAACGTGGAACGGTTTCCCGCAGCGCCTCCCGATGTTCCGCCCGCACTGCCGGTTGAACCGCTGCTGATTTGCGAGGTATTTGTAATCGAGCTGTCCGTATCGCGTGTCATGTTCACGTAATCGATCTTGTAGATATGCAGATAGGGCGTGTCCGGCAGCACGGTCAGCGTACCGTTGTTCAGTTCATAGCGCATATCCACCTGCCGGGCGATGCGCGTGAGGATTTCCGGCAGCGTCTGGTTGATGGCGTTTATCGTCACGGTTCCCTGGATGCCGGACTGAATGTCGAGGTTGATTTTGGCGTCGCGCGCCAGCGCGAATAATATCTGTTGTGCAGGCACGTTGGTCACGACCACGCTGTAGGTGGCGATTTTATCGGCCGGTTTGGGCGGCGGCAGCACGACGTTGTCTTTGATGGGTTGCGGAATGGTGTTTGCCGCCGATGCCTGGCCATCGGGCCGCTTAAGGTGCTGGTCTGCCGGCCTGATCAGCTTGGTCCCGCAGCCGGACAGCATCACTCCGATCGCACAGAGATAAACGATGTTGCATGAACGCATGCTTTCCCCCTTCTTATATGCGCGGTAGCCTAACAGCTTTATACTTATTGCTCAATATGCTACAGCCAATATCTTATCAAAAGATGTAAGTCGACGTGGCGAAGGCTTTCTGGTAACGCACAGGCAGATCCTTGACCGCTTCGTGCGCCGCCTCAACCGATGGGTAGGCGCCATAGATCACGCGCATCCCGTTCTTGCCGCCGAGCTTGGCCGGAAGCAGGTAAATTTTAGAGAGTACGCCCAGCTTGTCCGCGCGTTGCAGGAACCCCTCGATACGTTCCGGGTTGACGAACTCGTTGTAATACAGCTGGATGCTGGCGACCGCTTTCTTCTGTGCGAGTAACTGTTTTCCGGCCTCAAGACGCTGATCGAACAGGATTGTTTGTTTGGCCGTGCTGTGGGCCGCCGGCACAGGCGGCGTGGTCGGGGCCGGTTTTACCGCCTTGGCTGCCTGGTCTCGTGCGGGGTTGGCAGCAGGCTTGGCAGGCGGCTTGACGGTGACTGGGAGAGGGGCTGTGGTTTGAACTGCCGCCACGGCAGAAACCGCCGCATGCGCATTGCCCGGCTGTGCAGCATCTGGCGCTGCAGCGGTGGGCGCAGTTGATGCAAGAGCGGCAGATTTGACCTGGGTATGTTGGGGGGATGTTTGTGGTTTGTCGAATATCCACCATGCCGCAAAACCCAGCAACAAGACTGCGGCAGCCGCGCCGCCCAACAGCAGCTTGTTGCCGAACCTTGAGGCGGAGGGGTTGAGTTCGCTGTCGCGCAATGCCGCCTGTACGTGCTCGGGTTTGATGTAGTAAGTGTCATCGACGAATGCGGCGAGCAGCGATTTGTCGGCGAGGATATTCACGCGGCGCATCAGCCCGTTGGAAGCGGAGGCGATAAGTTTGATTGCCCCCTGTGAGAATATATTCGGGCCGTGGTAGCCCGCGGCGCGCATCCGGAACATCAGGTAGTTTTCCAGGATGTTGCGCGACAGCGGTTGCATGTGAAAGTGGTGCGCGATGCGGTCCTTGAGTTGGCGCATGTTGGGTTGATCGAGCTTGGCGTTCAGTTCCGGTTGTCCGAACAGCACGATTTGCAAAAGTTTGGCATTGCCCACTTGCAGGTTGTACAGCAGCCGCAATTCTTCCAGCGTTTCCGGTGGCATCGCGTGCGCCTCGTCCACCAGCACGACAATGCGCTTGCCTTCGCGCGCTTTCTCCTCGAGCTTGTTCTGGATGTTCTGCATGATGATGCCGACCCGTTCGCCGTTGATGTTCAGGCCGAGTCCGTCCGCAATTGCATACAGCATTTCTTCGCGCGACAAGCTGGGGTTGGCCAGGTAGATCGCCTCAACGTGCTCCGGGAGTTTTTCCAGCAGCATCCGGCACAGCATGGTCTTGCCGCTGCCGACTTCGCCGCTGACCTTGATGATCCCTTCGACTTCGGAAATGGAATAGATCAGCGCGTCAAGAATCTCGCCGCGGTTGGCGCCGGAAAAAAAGAATACCGTGACCGGCGTGATTCTGAACGGTGGCTCGGAAAGTCCGAAGTGTTCTAAATACATGTTTTTATATCCTGTGCGTTGAGTTTTTCATGCGCGTCCATGCGGCTGTGCAATGTGGTGCGGTTGATGCCAAGCAACTTCGCGGCCTCGCTGATATTGCCCGCGGCCAGTTCCAGCGCGGCGGTAATATATTGGCTTTCATGCTCGCGCAGTTGTCGATCCAGGTTGAAATTACCCTGTTGCAGTTGTTGAATTATCGACGAGGAAGATACGCATGTTTGGCTTTGTGCGTTGGTTTCGAGAGGGTCAAACTCTTCCTGCAATTGTATCTTGTTGATCATCATGCCCGGAAATTTTGTGATCAGCCGGATCACGATGTTGCGCAGTTCCCGGGTGTTGCCGGGGAAACTGTATTGTTCCCAACTTTGCAGTGCATCCGGAAGCAGTTCGAAAGGTGGCTGCCCGATCTGACGGGAATAGTAGGCGCGGAAATGGTTCAGCAGGGCCAGTTTGTCCGTGCCCAGTTCGCGCAATGGCGGAACATTGATCGAGAACACGTTCAGGCGGTGGTAAAGGTCGCCGCGAAAGGTGCCTGCCCTGACCGCTTCGCGCAGGTTGCGATTGGTTGCAGCAATGATGCGAGCCCCGCTGATGCGCGTCGCGGTTTCTCCGACGCGTTGAAACTCGCCGTTTTCCAGCACGCGTAGCAGCTTGGTCTGGAGTTCCAGCGGCAGTTCGCCGATCTCGTCAAGAAACAGCGTGCCGGCAGATGCATCTTCAAAGAAACCCGATTGTGCGGTTACCGCGCCGGTAAAGGCTCCCTTGCAATAACCGAACAGGGTGGGCTCGATCAGGGTGGGGGGGATCGCGGCGCAGTTAAGCACTTTGAAAGGAGATTCGGGTTTGCCGGCCAGTTTCTGGAGTGCCGAGGCAACCAGTTCCTTGCCGCTACCCGACTCGCCTTCAATCAATACCGGGAAGGGAATTGCTGCATACATCACGATCTGGCTGCGCAGGGCTTGCATCACGGCAGTCTGACCGATGAGGCCGAGCAGATGATTGTCCTGATCGTTGTTGTCGGCTTTGTCCTGAACCCTCAGTGCGTCCTTGAGGTATTTTTTTATTTTTTCCGGTGCACAGGGTTTGGCAATGAAATCGACCGCCCCCAGCGCGCGCGCATGCCGCGCATTGCTTTGCCCGTCCTGGCCGGACAGCACGAATATCCTGATCATCGGAGAGTGCGCCAGAAGTTCGGCAATCAGGTGAAAGCCTTCATCGGGGCGGTGCGGTACCGGCGGCAGACCCAGATCAATCAATGCCAGTTGCGGGGCGCAGGACAATCTGCGCAGCAAATCGATCGCCGCAACGCGTGATTCGGCCTGGTGAACTTCAAAATCGTCGCAGAAAGAAACCGCCAATCCTTCGCGAATCAGCGGGTCATCATCAACAATTATCAGGCTGGGAAGTGCAGATAAGTTGTTCATTTATCTTTCTATAGAGATACTTGGCGTGTGCGGAGCATAACGGCAAGTGCCCGCAATCTCAATAGGGAAACGCAAGAATATTCACATCTTGGTCAATAAGTTGGGGATTATCGACCGAGTGGTTTAAAATGCGCGCATTGGATTTTCGGGTTTGAATATTGTCTTCTTCCACCTTGGTTGAAATTCGCGATCTGCATTTTGCCTACGATAAGCGCGCTGTTTTGAAGGGCATCAACATGACTTTCCCGAAAGGAAAGCTGGTTGCCATCATGGGCTTGAGCGGTTGCGGCAAGACCACACTGTTGCGCCATATCGGCGGGGTACTCAAACCGACCAGGGGTTATGTCAAGGTAAACGGGCAGATAATTCACGACCTGGATCGTGGCGCCCTGTATGCGATGCGGCGCAAGATGGGTATGCTGTTCCAGTTTGGCGCGTTGTTCACCGACATGACAGTCTATGACAATGTTGCGTTCCAGATGCGGGAACACACCGATCTTTCCGCGGAACAGATACACGATCTGGTGCTGATGAAATTGAATGCGGTCGGATTGCGCGGCACACAAAACCTGATGCCTTCCGAATTGTCTGGCGGTATGGCGCGGCGAATTGCATTGGCGCGAGCGGTGGCTCTCGACCCGATGTTGATCATGTACGACGAACCGTTTGCCGGGCTGGATCCGATTTCCATGACGGTTGTTGGCGACTTGATTCGCCGCCTGAATGATGCGCTGGGGGCAACTTCGATAATTGTGACCCACGATGTGCAGGAGTCCCTGAAGATAGTCGATTATGTTTACTTTATGGAGAATGGCGTGATTGTGGCAGAAGGGACGGCAGACGAAATTCGTGCTTCCGACAAGACGTTCGTGCATCAGTTTGTGCATGGCGAAATAGACGGCCCTATGCCGTTCCACTATCCCGGCGGCGATTACCGTCAGGATTTGAATTTGAGGACCTGACATCATGATGGCAGCATTTTTAGATGTGATCAGGGTGACCGGACACCGCTCGATTAACGCGGTATGGCGCATCGGCATGGCGACGCGCTTCTTTTTCCTCACCCTTTTGTATTCGGGCAACAGTTTTCGGCGTTTTCACCTGATCATCAAGGAGCTGTTTTCTACCGGTGTGCTGTCGCTGATCATCATCGTCGTGGCAGGCCTGTTCGTCGGGATGGTGCTGGGGCTGCAGGGCTATGAAACGCTCAAGCGCTACGGATCCGAATCGGCGTTGGGCAGCTTGGTGGCATTGAGCCTGGTGCGGGAACTGGGGCCGGTGGTGGCGGCATTGTTGTTTGCCAGTCGCGCCGGTTCTGCAATGACGGCCGAGATCGGGCTGATGAAAGCGACCGAGCAGATCTCCGCGATGGAAATGATGGCGGTCAACCCGATTGCCCGTATCGTCGCGCCGCGTTTCTGGGCCGGCGTGATCTCCATGCCTCTGTTGGCCGCCCTGTTCAGTGCGGCAGGAATTTTAGGCGGTTACTACGTCGGAGTGGTGCATATTGGCGTGGACAATGGTTCGTTCTGGTCGCAAATGCAGGCGGCGGTGGATTTTCGCCATGACATCCTGAATGGTGTACTCAAGAGTTTTGTGTTTGGGACAGTGGTGACCATTATCGCCCTGTTCGAAGGTTATGACGCACCGCAAACCGCGGAAGGGGTCTCCGGTGCGACCACGCGCACGGTGGTGACGTCTTCGCTGGCGATATTGATGCTCGATTTTGTGTTGACTGCAATCATGTTTAGGGGAAATTAGGAAATGGAACGGACTACGCTGGATCTTTGGGTGGGGGTATTCGTGGTGGCAGGCATCGCCGCGCTGACAATGCTGGCGCTGAAAGTCGGGAACCTGAGTACATACAATATGTCGGAGACCTACCAAGTGCATGCCTATTTCACCAATGTGGGCGGCTTGAAACCCGAGGCAGCAATCAAGAGTGCGGGCGTGCTGGTCGGTCGCGTGACGGGCATCACACTGGATACGCAACGCTATGAAGCCGATGTGGAAATGAGTCTGGACAAGCGTTATCAGTTTCCCAGGGATACCTTTGCAAAAATCCTGACGTCGGGTTTGCTGGGCGAACAATACATCGGGCTGGAGCCGGGCGGAGACAGCGCGATGCTCAAAAATGGGGATCAAGTCAAAATGACCCAGTCCGCTGTGGTGCTGGAAGACTTGATCAGCAAGTTCCTGTTTAGCAAGGCTACCGCACCCGCCAGCACAAAATAGTTTTAACCCACTAACGAGACAAGAACATGACTGCTTTGCAAAAAATTATTCTGGGCGCGTTGATGAGCTGCATCATTGGCGCAGCCCACGCCGAGGTGATTGCGCCCGACGTGCTGATTAAAAATACCGTGCGTGAAGTTACTGCCATCATCAAGCAGGACAAGGATATCCAGGCCGGCGACCAGAAGAAGATCATCGCGCTGGTGGACGCGAAGGTCCTGCCGCATTTCGATTTTCAGCGCATGACCCGGTTGGCGGTCGGCAGATACTGGCGCACCGCTGCTCCCGAGCAGCAACAGGCTTTGGTTACGGAATTCCGCGATTTACTGGTGCGCACCTATACCAAGGTGTTTACGGTGTATCGAGACCAAACGATTGATGTGAAACCCCTCAGAATGGCGACCGGTGATACCGAGGTAACCGTCAGTACCGTGATCAGCAAGCCGGGCTCACAAGCGACTTCGGTGGATTATGAAATGGAGAAGGCCGCAGACGGATGGAAAGTATTCGATATATCTGTTGAAGGGGTCAGCATGGTAATGAGCTATCGCGGCACGTTCGCATCGGAAATTCAGCAGAATGGTATCGACGGTTTGATCAAGACACTTTCCGCCAAAAACGCCAGCGATGCGGGCGGCAATGTGGTAAATGCGGGGGCAAAGTGATCAAGCGCGAGGGCGAGTGGATGATGGTGCAGGGCAGCCTGAACATTGCAACCGTTCCGGCATTGTTCGAGGAGGGGCTGCAGCATCTGGCCAGCGACGATTTTCAGGTTGATTTCTCCGGGGCCGACTCCGTTGATTCGGCGGCGGTCAGTTTGCTGCTGGGCTGGAACAGGGCTGCCCGGAAATTGCAGCATGAGTTGCGTGTGAAAGGTTTGCCTGAAGAATTGCTGAGCTTGGCCCGTTTGTACGGCGTTGCAGAGTTTCTCCCGCAACAATCCGATTGAGTCCTTTGCGCGGGCGGCACCTTCGGTGTTGCGCGCATCTCTCACCGCTTTTTAGTATCATGAGTATCCTTGGTGACGGGTGGCGGGCTGCCCTTAGCCGGCTTTTTTCGACTTTAATGAATGGTGGAATTGTTTATGGTCACCCCGGAAAGTATTCAACAAAACATCGCGCAAGGCATGGCGACCGAACATTTGCATGTGGTGGGAGATGGTCAGCACTTTGAGGCTGTGGTGGTCAGCGAGGCGTTTGCAGGGAAGAGCCGGGTGCAACGCCACCAGATGGTTTACCAGACACTGGGTGACCGGATGCGCGCCGAGATTCATGCGCTTTCGATGAAGACATTGACGCCGCAAGAGTGGCAAAGCCAGCAATAAGCAATGCAAAAATTAGCGATTCTCGGCGGCAACCGCCTCAACGGTGAGGTGCGGATATCCGGCGCGAAAAATGCGGCACTGCCGATACTGTGCGCGAGTCTGTTGACCAGCGATACCCTGCAACTGGATAACGTGCCCGACCTGAACGATATCGGCACGATGCGCAGCCTGCTGCAACAAATGGGTGTTTCAATTGCGGTCGACGGCAACCGTATGGAATTGTGCGCGGCGCATGTCGACAAGCTCGAGGCGCCTTATGAAATGGTGAAAACCATGCGTGCCGCGATCCTGGTGTTGGGGCCGCTGGTGGCGCGTTTCGGGGAAGCACGGGTTTCCTTGCCGGGCGGTTGCGCCATCGGTTCACGTCCGGTCGATTTGCATATCAAAGGGTTGCAGGCGATGGGCGCCGAGATCAATATCGAGCACGGTTACATCCATGCCCGGGTAGCCCATCGCATGGGGTCGAAACGTTTGCAGGGCGCGCGGATTTTTTTCGATCTGGTCAGCGTCACCGGCACGGAAAACCTGATGATGGCGGCAGCGCTGGCCGACGGTGTGACAGTGCTGGAAAACGCGGCGCGCGAACCGGAAGTGGTGGACTTGGCAAATTGCCTGATTGCGATGGGCGCAAAGATTGAAGGGGCGGGCAGCGATACCATCAGCATCACTGGCGTGGAAAAATTGCACGGTGCCAGCCATCGCATCATGCCTGACCGCATCGAGAGCGGCACTTTCCTGGTCGCGGCGGCGGCAGCGGGCGGCGATATCACGCTGACCGGCGCACGCGCCGATATTCTCGAAAATGTGCTTGAGAAATTGCAGGAAGCCGGTGCCGCCATAAAAGTAGCGGACAACACGATCAACCTTAAAATGGGCCGTCGCCCCAGGGCGGTCAATGTCCGTACTGCGCCTTACCCGGCATTCCCAACCGATATGCAGGCACAATTCATGGCAATGAATACCATTGCCGATGGCAGCGCGATGGTGGTCGAAACAATCTTCGAGAACCGCTTCATGCACGTGCAGGAGTTGCGCCGCCTGGGCGCGCAGATTGATGTCGAAGGCAATACCGCGGTGATCAGGGGTTGCGCCGAACTGCAGGGGGCAACGATCATGGCGACCGATTTGCGCGCCTCGGCGTGCCTGGTTATCGCCGGTTTGGCGGCCCAGGGCGAAACCATTGTGGATCGAATTTACCATCTGGATCGCGGCTACGAACACATTGAAGCAAAGCTGTCGGCGCTGGGCGCGAATATCAGGAGGATTTAACAGATCGGCCCGGAACCGGCAGACCCGGACAGCGCGGCTGCTTGCTGCAACGCTGGTTTCGATATTCGTTTTCGGTGGATATTATCGGCGCAGGCACATATGAATCGTGCAAACTTTTAGTTGTCAGGCAGTGTAAAGCGAGTGTGACATGAAGGAAATTACCGTAATCTGCGTTTCATACAAGAGGTATAAAAACATACCCGTGCTGATTCACTCCTTTCTTGCGCAATCGTTGCAGAACTTCAAGCTGCTGGTACTGCATGATGGCTATGACGCCGAAATGGAAGGCATCCTTCGGGATTTCAGGAACAAGTACCCGGATATGTTCGACTACCGGTTTTCCGATGTCCGCTTTAATGATTATGGCCACTCATTGCGGGACATGGGAATCAGGATGCTGGATACGGAATATGTTCTGATAACCAACGACGACAACTATTATTGCCCCAGGTTTCTCGAGTATATGTTCATGCCGATTCATGCGGAACCCACTACTCCGGACATTGTGCTTTGCGACATGATTCACTCGCACAATAATCCCGGCGGGCGGCCTCAAGGGCCTTACAATTTGTTCAAGACGACGCCGAACAGGCTTTCCATTGACATCGGATGCTTTATTGCAAAAAGCGAATTGGCAAAAATAGCCGGGTTCAGGGACAAGACGCACGATGGCGATGCGACCTACTTCGAGGATCTGGTCAGGGCGGCGGTGACACCCAGAATCATCAAAATCGATCACGTATTGTTCGTGCATAATTAGGAGCGGGCAACATCAGTTCGCCCTATCCATGCCGCATGAATTTTAATTCATAAGCCTGGCTTCTGATTGCTACCCTGTCCCGAAAGCGGGTGTTGATTTCGGGGTGATCGCTCCAACAGGCTCATCAATGCTGCATTTGCGTTAGAATGTGCATCTTTTACAAGCGCTTGAATCCGATGACCATCACCATCGCCCTGTCCAAGGGACGCATCTTCGAAGAGACCATGCCGTTGCTGAACGCGGCCGGCATCAGTGCCCTCGAGGATCCCGAATCCTCCCGCAAGCTGATCCTGTCGACCAATCGCGCCGATGTGCGCCTGATTATCGTGCGCGCCAGCGATGTGCCGACCTATGTGCAATACGGCGCGGCGGACATCGGTGTGGCGGGCAAGGATGTGCTGGAAGAACACGGCGGAACCGGCCTGTACCAGCCGCTGGACCTGAACATCGCGCGCTGCCGCATGATGGTCGCGGTGCGCGATGATTTCGATTATGAATCCGCCGTGCGCCAGGGTGCCCGGCTGCGCGTGGCAACAAAATATGTGCAAACGGCCAGGGCTCACTTCGCCGCAAAAGGCGTGCATGTGGACCTGATCAAACTGTACGGCTCGATGGAACTGGCACCGCTGGTGGGTCTGTCCGATGCGATCGTGGACCTGGTCAGCAGCGGCAACACGCTCAAGGCGAATCATCTCAAGGCGGTCGAACATATTGCGGACATATCATCGCGCCTGGTGGTGAACCAGGCCGCACTAAAATTGAAATACGATGCGATCCAGCCGATGCTGGACGCTTTTGCGAAAGCTATCGTTAAATGAACATCAGACAACTTTCCAGTCGTGCGACCGGGTTCAATGAGGAGTTGACCAGGCTATTGGCCTTCGAGGAAACGGCGGATGAAAAGCTCGAAGCGACCGTCGCCGGAATCCTCGCGGACGTGCGCAGGCGCGGCGATGCGGCAGTGCTGGAGTACACGCGCAAGTTTGATCGTCTGCCGCTGGCCGATGCTGCCGGAATGGAGTTGTCACGCGCTGAATTGGGCATCGCGTTCGACGGACTGCCGGCGGAACAGCGCAGTGCGCTGGAACAAGCCGCGCAGCGCGTCACCGATTATCACCACAAGCAGGTGCAGTCTTCGTGGAGTTACACCGATGCCGACGGCACGCTGCTCGGCCAGCAGGTGACCCCGCTGGATCGTGTCGGTCTGTACGTGCCGGGCGGCAAGGCGGCTTATCCGTCCTCGGTATTGATGAACGCGCTGCCCGCCAAGGTGGCCGGTGTGGCCGAACTCATTATGGTCGTGCCGACTCCCGACGGCGTGAAGAACCAGCTGGTGCTGGCAGCGGCCTGGCTTGCCGGTGTGGATCGCGTGTTCTGCATCGGCGGCGCGCAGGCGGTGGCCGCGCTGGCCTACGGCACGGCGACCATTCCTAAAGTGGACAAGATCGTCGGTCCCGGCAACGCGTACGTCGCGGCCGCGAAACGCCGTGTGTTCGGCGTGTGCGGCATCGACATGATCGCGGGGCCGTCGGAAATCCTGGTGATCTGCGACGGACAGACCGATCCCGACTGGATCGCGATGGATCTTTTTTCGCAGGCCGAGCATGACGAATTGGCGCAGGCCATCCTGCTTTCTCCGGATGAAAAATTCATCGCGGCGGTGGCGCAAAGCGCGACGCGCCAATTGGAACAGATGCCGCGCCGCGACATCATCCGGACCGCGCTGGAAAACCGCGGTGCATTGATCCATGTTGCCGATCTGGAAGAGGCCTGCGTCATCAGCAATCGCATCGCTCCGGAGCATCTGGAATTGTCGATTGCCGATCCGCAAGCATGGCTGCCAAAATTGAAACATGCCGGCGCGATTTTCATGGGCCGTTACACATCCGAGGCGCTGGGCGATTACTGCGCCGGACCGAACCACGTCCTGCCCACTTCCGGCACGGCGCGTTTTTCGTCTCCGTTGGGGGTGTACGACTTCCAGAAACGCAGCAGCCTGATCCAGGTTTCCGCAGCCGGTGCGCAAAAGCTCGGCGACATTGCTGCCACCCTGGCGTTTGGTGAAGGGTTGCAGGCACATGCGCAATCCGCGTTATTCAGGAAAGGTTGAGGTAATTTCTGCAGAACCGGCCAGCCGGGAGTCCCGAACTCACGCGTTATGAATTTTCCACCCGCCGATACAGCCGGTAGCGCTCGTCCTTGTCGCCCTTGCGGTTGCCCTCCCAGATTTTTCTCCAGTGCCTTTCGTTGAGCAGCGGTTTGGATAATCTGTTGCCCTGGATCAGGCGCAAATCACATCGATGTTTGTAATCGTGAAGCGTGAGGATATTGCCGAAATAGTACAGCATCGCGCGTTGTCCCTCGCCTATCATTTCCCCGGCAATACATTGGTAGTGTTTGGGCATGGACTGTTTCAGCGAGGCAACCATGCCGCGATAGCTTTTGCCGCTGTTCAGCCAGGGTAGCCACAGGGTCATCGCGAGTATCCAGACCAGGGTGACGCCGGCTGCCCAATTCAAAGTTGCACGGCGCATCGAACGTCCGACACGCCATACGATCACGATCCACAATACCGTGGCGATGATGGCGATTGCAAACGGAACGGTATGCAGCTCCGGTTGGAAGCCGGGCTGAAAATCTTCCAGCCAGTGCGTAATTTTCGCATTGTTGTCGAGCAGTAAACCGGCCCAGCCCCACCACATCAGGATGGCAAGCAGTGCAAAAGTCATGATCCCGAACCAGTCCAGCGCGTTGGCCGCACCGCGTTTCAGCGAAGACAGGGAGGCGGTTGCCAGCAGCGTGATCGGCAGCAGCATTGGCAAAGCAAACAACTCGGCAGTGCTGGCCGCCAGACTGAGGGTGATGAACATCACCACGAAGCTGACCAGGGGTAATTGCAAGTCGTCGCGCTGCGCAAAACGCTTGCGCGACTTCCATACTACCCATGCCGCAAGCGGCAGGGCCGGCCATGCCAGCCATGGCAAGTTTTCAAGATAGTAGAGGGAGTCCTTGCCGGGACCGGATTTCGCATGCTTGATCCAGTTGCCGATGTTGTGTGTCCAGGCCCAGTCAGCGAACAATCGCGGCGAATGCTGATACAGCAGAAGCGGCCAGATGGTCAGCCACGGCAAGGCAAACAGCAAGGCAATACCGAGGCTCAGGTAATAGTTCCGTGTGCGCCAGTTCTGAAAAAATAACGGCAAGCTTGCCGCAGTCAGCACGAGCAGTATCGGGGAGATAAAGCCCTTGGACATGAAACCGATGCCCATGCCGGTACCGATCAATATGCCCGCCCGCCAGTACTGTTCCTTGCTGAGCGCAAACCCGAACAGCATCATCGCGCAACCGGTCAGCAGGGCAAGATCGGTGACCATCTGGTGCGCACGTACCAGCATGCCCAGGCAACCGATCAGAATGATCGCCGCTGCCCAGCCGCGGTTTTCTCCATACAGCTTGCGTCCGGCCAGGCCGATGAACAGCAGGGTCAGCGCTGTATAGAAACCGCTGGCAATGCGCGCACCGTCATGCAGCGGCAGCAGCGGCGAAAACAGTTTGGCAAACAGCGCAGCGGTCCAGTAATACAGTGGCGGCTTGTCCATGAAAGGCTCGCCCGCCAGCGTGGGTACCAGCCAATCACCGTTATGCAGCATCGAATAGATAACCCCGAAGCTGAAAGCGTCGTCCGGCTTCCACGGATCGTGCCCGACCAGCCCGGTGCCTACCCAAACCAGGCAAAGCAACCCGAGCAACACCGCTTTGGCGGGAGTGATCGGGTTGGGGTCGGTAGGTTTGATGAAGTACATACGTCAGATTCCCTGATTCCGATGCGTCATGGCCGGAGTGGAAGGCTGCAAATGAAAAAGGCAGCTAACGCTGCCTTTTTTTGGAACCGCCGCGCAAAGTTCCTCTTGGGACTATTGCCATTCCGTTGGGCAACCAGCAAAGGATTGCCCACGGATGACGGCTAGGCTGAAGCCTTGGTGCCGTATTTCTGGCGGAACTTGTCGATGCGGCCTGCGGTATCGACAATCTTCTGCGTGCCGGTATAGAAGGGATGGCATTCGGAACAGACTTCAACGTGCAGGGCCGGCTTGCCCATCACGGACTTGGTCTTGAAGCTGTTGCCGCAACTGCAGGTCACGGTGATTTCCTTGTAATCCGGGTGGATGTTTGCTTTCATGGTTTTTCCTTGCGATTAGTTTAGTGCGGCGGGTGTACGCACTCGGGTATTGCATAAGGGCGCGCATTATCCATGAAAATAGGGGGTTGCGCAAATTGTTATCTGCAACTGCAGCACCGGGTGATGCGGTGTCAAACTGAAGGCCGAGGTCGGGAGTCGCGAAGCGACAAATGCCGGATACATTACCGTTATTCAGCCCCGTGTCAGGCTCTGGTTCTGACGGCCTGAATCACATACACTCTGCTTCGTGTTTGAAACAATCAGGAAATGAATAATATATGCCTACGCTGAGTCGCAATGATTACAGTACGCTGGTACTGGCTGCCTTGGGCGGCGCACTCGAGTTCTACGATTTCGTCATCTTCGTGTTTTTTGCTGTCGTGATCGGTCAGCTGTTTTTCCCGCCAGACATGCCGGACTGGTTGCGCCAGTTGCAGACCTTCGGCATTTTTGCCGCAGGTTACCTGGCCCGCCCGCTGGGCGGTATCGTGATGGCGCATTTCGGTGATCTGCTCGGGCGCAAGCGCATGTTCATGCTGAGCATATTCCTGATGGCCGTTCCGACCATGGCGATCGGTTTGTTGCCGACCTATGCCGTGATCGGCATCTGGGCGCCGCTGTTGCTGCTTGCCATGCGCGTGCTGCAGGGCGCGGCGATCGGTGGGGAGGTGCCGGGTGCATGGGTGTTTGTCTCGGAACATGTTCCTGCGCGCCATGTCGGTTTTGCCTGCGGTACGCTGACTGCCGGACTGACCGGCGGAATCCTGCTCGGATCACTGATGGCGACTGCGATCCACAAAATTTATTCGCCTGCCGAATTGCTCAGCGAAGGCTGGCGTTTGCCGTTCATCATCGGCGGACTGTTTGGTTTGCTTTCTGCATGGTTGCGCCAGTGGCTGCATGAAACGCCGGTTTTCAGGGAGATGCAGGCACAGCAGGCATTGGCGGATGAGTTGCCGCTGAAGACGGTGATACGCGAACATCGACCCGCGGTGATCCTGACCATGCTGATGACCTGGTTGCTGTCCGCCGCGATCGTGGTGATGATCCTGATGACCCCGCCGCTGGTGCAAAAGCTCTATGGCATTCCTGCCGCTGTCGCCTTGCAGGCGAACAGTATCGCGACGCTGTTCCTGAGTCTCGGTTGCGTGGTTTTCGGGATGTTGGCCGATCGTTATGGGGCGGGGCGGGTGCTGATGATCGGTTGTGCCATGCTGGGCATCACCTCGGGACTGTTTTATCAGCAGATGTCGGTCGCACCACAGAACATCAATGGCCTGTATGCCTTGTGCGGGTTCTTTGTCGGCGTGATCGGCGTGGTGCCGAGTGTCGCGGTCAAGGCATTCCCGCCGGCGGTGCGGTTTTCCGGATTATCGTTTTCATATAATGTCGCCTATGCGGTGTTCGGCGGACTGACACCGGTGGCCGTCAGTATGCTGCTCCCGCTCGACCGGCTGGCGCCCGCGCATTATGTTGAAGCGTTAAGCGCGGTAGGCGTATTGATCGGACTATATTTATGGCGCATAAACAAAGCGGTGAGATTCGCATAAAAGTTTTATGCGACAATGCGCGCCGCGAGAATTGCGTGCCGGATTAAATTATAAGTTGCCAAGTGCGCTAGCACTGTTCAGGATAAAAAGTGTTTATAGAAAACCTCAAACAATTACTTGCGGCAGACATGGCCGCGGTGGATCATGTGATACGCGCACGTTTGCATTCGGAAGTGCTGCTGGTCAATCAGGTTGGCGAATACATCATCAACGGCGGCGGCAAGCGCTTGCGTCCGGCGCTGGTGGTGCTGTCGGCCGATGCCCTCGGTTACCGGGGCAGGCAGCATCACGATCTGGCGGCAGTGGTGGAGTTCATCCACACCGCGACGCTGCTGCACGATGACGTGGTGGATGAATCCGAGTTGCGCCGCGGCCGGGCGACCGCCAGCGCGCTGTTCGGCAATGCGGCCAGCGTGCTGGTCGGCGATTTCCTGTATTCGCGCGCATTCCAGATGATGGTCGAGGTGGGCGAAATGCGCGTGATGCAGACGCTGGCCGATGCCACCAATGTCATCGCCGAGGGCGAGGTGCTGCAGTTGCTCAATTGTCACGATGCCGATGTCGATGCCGCCAATTACATGCGCGTGATCCATTGCAAGACTGCCAAGCTGTTCGAGGCGGCGATGCGCCTCGGCGCGATCCTGGGCAAGGTTGGTGCACAGGAAGAGCAGGCCGTTGCGGAGTATGGTATGCATCTCGGCACCGCATTCCAGTTGGTGGATGATGTGCTGGATTATTCCGCCGACGAACTGCAAACCGGCAAGCATCTCGGCGACGATCTTGCCGAGGGCAAACCCACCCTGCCGCTGATCTATGCTATGCAACACGGCTCGGCAGCACAGGCGGCCGTGGTGCGCGGCGCGATTGAACAGGGAGATGTGGAAAAATTTGTTGAAGTACTACAGATTATCCGTGCCACCGGGGCGCTGGACTTCACCCGCCAGCAAGCGATGCGCGAAGCCGAATCGGCATGTGCCGCGATCGCCGGTCTGGCGGATTCTAAATACAAGCAATGTTTGCTAGAATTGGCGGAGTTTGCCGCGACACGGCAATTCTAGAATTTCGGTTTACAGGATGCCGACGAAAACCGCTGCTGGTTTTGGCGGAATCCAAACGGGGTGTAGCTCAGCCTGGTAGAGTACTGCGTTCGGGACGCAGGAGTCGGAGGTTCGAATCCTCTCACCCCGACCAATTAAATTGGTCCTTTCAATTTCCCAGTTGAAGCTCGAAATGCCGATGCCTATTGGCGTTCGTTAGATTGGCATTTCTTGCAATTCGGTGCAATTTCTCTTCTTCGTACTATTCAATCTGTCCGGAGATTTGTTCCGTGCCCATTTCGTGCCCATTCCGTGCCCAAGAAAATAGGAGCAATTTCGCAATCATGGTTTTCTGACTACTGCGTTTGGTGCCTGAAACGAATCTAAGCCATTATTCGTATATATAGAGTATCGTACAGGGCGGTATTGTTTAATGCTTTTGCCAACAGGAAAAATTAAGGGGTTTTAAAAGACGGCGCGCCTGAGCTTTAACGTTAAGCGTCATTCCTGCAACATTTACAGGACAAATTGAGGTTACGATGTTTATCGCAATGAACAGATTCAAAATTAAACCCGGCTGCGAACAAGACTTTGTTGATGTCTGGAAAGGCCGTGATTCATTTCTCCATACCGTTCCAGGCTTTAAGGAGTTTCATCTTTTACAAGGGCCAAGCAACAACGACTTCACGCTGTTCTCTTCCCACGCCACATGGGAGTCACGCGACGATTTCGAGGCATGGACAAAATCCGAAGCATTCAGGAAAGCACATGCAAGTGCCGGCAGTCGAAAAGATATTTACATGGGCCCGCCACAACTCGAATGCTTTGAGGTTGTTTTATAGAGACTGCTTCAATGTGGTGCAAGGATCAGCAGCACCCGATACGGGCCGTGCGCGCCCAGCGTGACAGTCTGTTCGATATCGGCGGTGCGCGATGGGCCCGAGATGAAATTGACCGCGCGCGGCGGCTGTTTGCGTTCCTTGCGCAGCAGATCCCAGGCATCTTCCATCGTGGCGACGATACGACGCGGATCCAGTACGGCCACATGGGTTTCCGGTAGCAGGCTGGTGGTTGCGGGCGTTTCCGCTCCCGACAGCATCATCAATGTGCCGGTTTCGGCAATGGCGCAAAAAGCGCCCGTTACGCCGACCAGGTCATGGTTGGTAGCAGGATGGGATTGCATTTCCAGACCTGCTGCCTGCCACGGCAATTGGGCAACAGACGGCCAGCATACGCCGCGCATCGGCAGCTTTCTTTCGTCCAGATAGCGTGCCAGCAGGGCAGGCACTTTCATCCTGTCGTTTGACTCAATGACATCGCTGGACAGTGTGAGTGCCCGTTCCCTGAAGCATGCGACCAGATCATCCGGAGGCGGCGGCAGCGGTCCGCGCGGGTGCTGTGCAAGGTGGCTGCCTATTGTTTCCACATGCGCGCCGGTTGTTTGACGTGCCTGGGCGGTGCGTATCCTGCCGAGTATCCTGTCGCGCGCGTTCATTTGCGTTTTCCTTGCCGGTACAGCTCACGGAAAGTCCGGCCTGCCGGTGCCGGAAAATCGCGGCCATCGGTCCAGCCCGATGCGCCGGGGAGACTGTGCAGCAATTTATCCTTGCCGCCGAGCACGCTCATGAAGCGCACGCCGATCCTGGTCGTCAGCGCATATATCGCGGGATGCAGCGCCAACCAGGCCCATGCTTTGAGCATGAAGGTTTCCTGGCGTGACTTCATGCCGCGCTCCATTTGTTTTTCGCGCAATTTGCGCAGCAGATCCGGCAACGGGATCTTCACCGGGCAGACCACCGCGCAGGCACCGCACAGGGTAGACGCATTGGGCAGGTCCGGTGATTTCTCCAGGCCACCCAGCAGCGGCGTGAGTATCGAGCCCATCGGGCCGGGATACACCCAGCCATACGCATGCCCGCCGATGTTCTGGTACACCGGGCAATGGTTCATGCACGCACCGCAGCGTATGCAGCGCAGCATCTCCTGCATCTCGCTGCCGACTACGCTGCTGCGGCCATTGTCGAGCAGGATGATGTGGAAATGTTCCGGGCCGTCATGGTCTTCGGCGTTTTTGTTTCCGGTTAGTACGGACACGTAGTTGGTGATCGACTGTCCGGTGGCGGAACGGGGCAGCAGGCGCACCAGCGTGGTCACGTCTTCCAGCGTCGGCACCACTTTTTCGATGCCGGTGATCGCGACGTGCACGCGCGGCAGCGTGGTCACCAACCGCCCGTTACCCTCATTGGTAACGATCAGTACCGAGCCGGTTTCCGCCACCAGAAAATTGCCGCCGGAGATTCCCATGTCCGCGTTGAGGAATGCGGGACGGAGCACCTCGCGCGCCTCGCGGCACAGCTCGGCGATGCCGGTCTTGCGCGGCAACTGGTGTTTCTCCGCGAACAGGTCCGATATCTCTTCCTTGTTCTTGTGCACCACCGGCGCAACGATATGCGACGGCGCTTCGTGGGCGAGTTGCAGGATATATTCGCCCAGATCGGTTTCCATCACCTTGACGCCGGCCAGTTCCAGCGCATCGTTCAGTCCGCACTCTTCGCTGACCATGGACTTGGACTTGGCTGCCGTTTTTACGCCGTGCTGCGCGGCGATTTCGGCAACGATGCGGTTCACGTCCTCGCCGGTCTCGGCCCAGTGCACGATCGCGCCGCGCGCGGTGGCCTGTTGTTCGAAATGCAGCAGCCAGTGTTCGAGATCATTCAGCACGCGGTCGCGTATTGCTGCCGCCGCGGTGCGCGTCGCGGGCAGGTCGTCTATCTCGCCGATGACCGCCGCGCGGCCCTCGACAAAGCGAGACTGCAGTCGCGACAGCGCGCCCTGCAGCTTGACGTCGGCCAGCTTGACGGTGACTTGTTTCTTGAATTGGAGGGAAGTATTTTTCATAGTGCTAGAAAAAACATGTGGCCACATAACCGGCGACTTGGCTGGCGTCTTTTGGCAGCTTAGTCGAATGGCTAGTAGTTGCAACAGAGGACACAGAGAAAGACAATTGCATTCTGTTGACAGCAATCTCGCCTGATAGGCGAGCATTAAAAATATGAGCTATCCGCTTCATCTCTGAGTCCTCTGTGATCTCTGTGGCTTGAATTAAGATTTTTATGGGAATTCCTTATCCAGGCCGGACAGCACTTCTGCCACATGCAGCACGCGGGTGCTGTGGTCGCCGTTGCGGCGCAAGCGGCCTTCGATATTCAACAGGCAGCCGAGGTCGCCGCCGACGATGGTGTTGGCGGCGGTTGCGCTGATATGCTGGCATTTGTTGTCGGCCATGCGTGTCGACAATTCACCGTACTTGACCGAGAAGGTGCCGCCAAAACCGCAGCAGGTGGTCGATTCCACCATCTCGTGCACGGTCACACCGGGCATCGTTGCCAGCAGTGCGCGCGGTTGTTTGTAGACATCGAGTTCGCGCAATCCGGAGCATGAGTCATGGTAGGTGAGCGTACCTTTGAAATTACCGGGTGCTTTTTCGAGTTTGGCGATCTTGGCCAGGAAGTCGGTCAGCTCGAAGGTGCGCCGGCCCAGGGCGGTGAATCTGGCCAGCATGGCGGGGTCGTCGCGAAAAAGATCGGGGTAATGCACGCGTATCATCCCGGCACAGGAGCCGGAAGGCAGGACCACATAGTCGAATGCTTCGAATTCGGCAAGGACCTTCAGCGCCATCGCCTCGGCGGATTTGCGGTCGCCCGAGTTGTAACCGGGTTGACCGCAACAGGTTTGCTGCTCGGGAACGACGACCTCGCAGCCGGCCGCTTCCAGCAACTTGATTGCGGCAAAGCCGATGCGCGGACGCATGGAATCAACCAGGCAAGTGACAAACAATCCTATGCGCATCGATTTTCCCCAGACGGGTTATTTTAATAAGACGCGATTCTAACCCCGTCCGGAGTAATACTTGGACTGAAGTGATGCAATATTGTGACAATCGACACGATTCCATCAACCGTACCCCTGTCCGATCCGGATTTTGAACCCGCTGATTGATCCGATGAAACGAGAAGCGCCGCGACAATGTCGCGGCGCTTCTGATGAAACGGATGAAGCCGACCCGGTGGGGCCGACCCGGCCGTTAGGCCGTCTGCAGGAGAGCTTCCGCGACGACCACATTTTTCCCGTCGATCATTTTCTTGCGCATCGGACAGATCACGAACCTGGCCAGTATTGCGGCCGTGATGCTCATGATCGCGGCGGCCCAGAGTACCGCCACCCAGCTGCCGGTGGATGCCTTGAGCACGCTGGCCAGGGGCACCAGCAGCGAGGCCGTGCCCTTGGCGGTGTACAGAAAGCCGAAGTTGGCAGCGGCATACTTTGTGCCGAAGGTATCGCCGCTGACCGCTGGGAAGATGGAGAAGATTTCGCCCCAGCACAGGAAGATCATCGGCGCAAAGATCATGAAGCCGAGCGGAGTGTGACCGAACTGCATCAGGCCCAGGATCGCGATGCCCTCACCCGTGAATACCAGCAGCATGGTGTTCTCGCGGCCAAGTTTGTCGGAGATCCAGCCGGTCAGCGGGCGGGTGAAACCATTGCACAGGTTGTCCAGCACCAGAACCAGGGTCAGCAGTGGCATGGTCGAGCCGAATACATCCAACGGCAGTCCCGCGACGCCGTAGTCCTTGGCGATCGGAGCGACCTGTGCCGCGGCCATGAGGCCGCCGGCGGCGACCAGCACGAAGCAGACATAGAGCAGCCAGAACACCGGAGTCTTCAGCATCTCCCTGGACGTGTAGTTGTGATGGGCCAGGGGATTGACCTTGCTGACGGCTGCGGCGGCTGCCTTGAGCGGCGCACGGACGAGGAACAGCGCCAGCACCAGGATCACCGCGCCCTGGAGCAGACCGAAGGTGAAGAAGGCCTGCTGGTAGCCGCCGGTTTTCACCATGTTGGAGATCGGAATGACGGTGATCGCCGCGCCGGCGCCGAATCCGGCAGCCGTCAGGCCGGCGGCCAGGCCGCGCTTGTCCGGAAACAGTTTCAGCGCGTTGCCCACACAGGTACCGTAGACGCAACCGGCGCCGACGCCACCGACAACCGCCGCGAAGTACAGCAATTCCAGGGAGTCTGCCATCGAATTCAGAACCCAGGAAGCCGCCACCAGGACGGCGCCAAACATCACGACGGGGCGGGGACCGAATTTATCCATCGCCCATCCTTCCACCGGCACCAGCCAGGTTTCGGTCAATACAAAAACGGAAAAGGCGACCTGAATGGCCGCCTTGGTCCAACCCATCTTGTCGTGCATGGGATTCACGAACAAGGTCCAGCCGTACTGCAAGTTGGCAATCATCGCCATACAGATGATGCCCAGTACCAGCTGGACCCAACGATTGCTTGTCTTTGCACTATGGTTATCGCTGCCTGCAACAGTATCACTCTGAGTACTCATGACTACTCCTCCCTGAAGTATTTAAAGTTATGCTCGCCAGTGTTATGCCACGCTTTCTTTTTTTATCACCCTCCGCTCTCTAACCCGATACTCAATTTCGCTCTAAATTTGCGCAATTGTGCCGCAGCTTATAACTTAGATATGGTGGTTCGTCAATCAAGTTTTTTTCGCATCAAAACTGTTGAAAAACCCTGTAGCTACAGGGGGATACCAATGTCCTTTTGCGGTTTCACAAGTCAGCGCAGATCCTGGCCCAGCTGCCTTCCGTAACGCCGCGGACAGCAGGGCACATTCGAATTGTCTGGCTTGGTACGCCGCTCGGTTAAACTTCAATTTGCATTTCTCACGGCCAATATTCTTGACCGCAATAGGGTTATTCGTCCGGCATAATTTTTGTGCCGATCCGGCTGGGGCAGCGAATCTGAACGCCATGGTTTTTTTTTCGAGGCCGTGATATATAGTCTTGCCCCCGATACGAGTGATCAAACAATTGGGTAAATGTATTTCGGCGATTTTTCGGTTATGTGTACCAAGTCATGGCGGCACAAGGTCAATGCGGGGTTCAAAAGTGCGCCGGTTAATAATTGATAACGCCCAACGCGTTTAGACAAGTTGTCCAGGTAAACATATGGCACAGTGGATTGCGTTTTCCCATAAAGGCAAGCCGGGATTCGGCCAGGTCGTCGGTGACCGGGTGATGGTTTACGAGGGGGAAATGTTTGCCGGGCCCCGCAGTTCGGGAACAGAAATCGCGCTGACCGAGGTAAGTTTCGAGCTGCCCTGCCGTCCGGGCAAGTTCATTGCTTTATGGAACAACTACCATGCGCAGGCGGCCAAGCAGAATCTGGCAATTCCCGCCGAGCCGCTGTATTTCATCAAAACATCCAACAGCTACTGCGCGCACGAACATACTGTGCCGAAACCCGTCGGTTACGAGGGGAGGGTGGTTTACGAGGGCGAACTGGGTATTGTGATCGGCTTGCGATGCAAGAATGCGAATGAGGAGGAGGCCGCGCAGGCGATATTCGGCTATACCTGCATCAACGACATCACCGCGCTGGACCTGATCGCAAAAGACCCGTCGTTTGCGCAATGGACCAGGGCCAAATGTTTCGACGGTTTCGGGGTCATGGGTCCGGTTATCGCAACAGGTCTCGACTGGAAATCCCTGCACGTCAGGACCCTGCTCAACGGCAGGGAACGCCAGAACTACCCGTGCAGCGACATGATTTTTTCTCCCGAACAAATTGTATCCGCGCTGAGCCGGGACATGACACTGGAACCCGGGGACGTGATCGCCTGCGGGACTTCGCTGGGCGTGTTGCCGATGAAGCCGGGAGCGGTAGTCGAAGTGCTTGTCGAGGGTATCGGGATGCTGCGCAACATATATGGGGAGCAGGCCGCGATTTAATATTTCATTACTAAAACTTACAAAAGATAACAACCATGAAAATATGTATTGTAGGTGCGGGTGCCATAGGGGGGATGCTCGGCGTCAAGCTGGCGCTGAGCGGGAACGAGGTGACGTTGATCTTGCGCGGTGCCAATCTGGCTGCCGTGCAGCAAAATGGCCTGAGGCTGATAGAGGAAGACGGCAATGAGCTTGTTGCGCAGCCGATCAGGGCCACATCGGTGATCGCGGAAGCAGGTGTTCAGGATGTGGTGATCCTGACACTCAAGGCACATCAGGTTGCTGCCATTGCCGCCGAGCTGCCGGCGCTGATGCATGCGGATACCCGCATCATCACGATGCAGAACGGCATACCGTGGTGGTACTTCCACAAGTTGCAGGGCGGACCGGGGCAACGCTATCAGGGCACGCCGGTAAAGACTGCCGATCCGGACGGCAACATTGCCAAATACATCCCGGTCGACCGCGTGATCGGCAGCGTCGTCTATCCGGCCAGCGAAGTGATCAGGCCCGGCGTGATCAAGGTCATCGAGGGCAACCGCTTCACGCTCGGCGAGATCGATGGCAGCGATACGCCCGGCATACGGGCGATCAGTGACGCATTCAAGAATGCCGGATTCAAGGCGCCGGTCAGCAGTGATATCCGTTCCGAAATATGGCTGAAGCTGTGGGGAAATTTGAGCTTCAATCCGATCAGCGCGCTGACCCATGCCACGCTGGAAGACATCTGCGTATTTCCGGCCACCCGTGAACTGGCCGCGAACATGATGCGCGAAGCCCAGACCATCGGTGAAAAGCTGGGGGTTCAGTTCAAGGTCAGCCTGGAAAAACGCATCAATGGCGCGCAAGGGGTCGGCCAGCACAAGACCTCCATGCTGCAGGATGTCGAGCTGGGCCGACCGCTCGAACTCGATGCGCTGGTGGGTTCCGTCATCGAGCTCGGCCGGATTACCAAAACCCCGACACCGAACATCGACGCCGTCTACGCACTCGCTTCGCTGCTGGCAAAAAATCTGCAGCAGCACAAGGCGACTTTGCGCCTGACCTGAACAGGCTTTATCAGCCGCCCCCACCCATTCCGACACTCAACAGGCCTATCATGAAAAAATTTGCAACGCTCCCGGAAATGATCGCGATCCATGCACAAGCCACACCGGCCGCGATTTCGATCACCGCACCTGCAGCCAAGCCGCTGACCTACCAGGCGCTGGACTCGCTTGTGGAAGAGACCGTGAACACCCTCAACAAGCTGGGTATCGGCAGGGGGGACCGGGTCGGGATCGTGCTGCCCAATTGTCCCGAGATGGCCGCCGCATTTGTCGCAATCGCCAGCGGCTGCACGGCGGCACCGTTGAACATGGCCTACCGTGCCGACGAGTTCGAGTTTTACCTGCTTGACTTGAAAGCCAAGGCGCTGGTTGTCGCGAAAGGAAGCGATACGCCCGCGCGGGAAGTCGCCGCGAAACTGGACATCGCGATTCTGGAACTGACGCCGCATCCCGAGAATGGCGCGGGCAGTTTCACGATAACGGACACGGCACATGCCGGCCCGCCAAGCATAAACGGCGGCATGGCACAGAGCGACGACATCGCGCTGATCCTGCATACATCCGGCACGACTTCACGACCAAAGATCGTGCCGCTCACCCACCGCAATGTCTCCGCGTCTGCGCGCAACATCAGCGCAACGCTGAACCTGACGGCGGACGACCGCGGGTTGCATGTGATGCCGCTGTTCCATATCCATGGCCTGATTGCGGGCGTGCTGGCGCCGCTGGCGGTCGGCAGCCAGATTTTCTGCACCCCGGGTTTCAATGCATTGAAATTTTTCGGCTGGATGAAAGAATGCAAACCGACCTGGTTTACCGCCGTCCCGACCATGCACCAGATCATCTTGTCGCGTGCCGCGAACAATATGGACGTCATCGAGAGCAATCCGCTGCGCTTCATCCGTTCCTCGTCCTCCTCGATGCCGACCAAAGTCATCGCGGAACTGGAACAGGTATTCGGCGCACCCTTGATCGAGTCGTATGGCATGACGGAAGCCGCCCACCAGATGGCGAGCAATCCGCTGCCGCCCGCGAAACGCATACCCGGTTCGGTCGGGGTCGCCGCCGGACCGGAGGTTGCCATCATGGATCACGACGGCAAATTGCTTGCGCCCGATATGATCGGTGAAGTGGTGATACGGGGAGAGAACGTCACGCTGGGTTACGAGAACAATTCCAAGGCCAATGCCGAATCATTCGTCAACGGCTGGTTCCGCACCGGCGATCAGGGCTCCCTGAGCGGCGACGGCTATTTGACGCTGACCGGGCGGTTGAAGGAAATCATCAAACGGGGAGGGGAGAATATATCGCCGATGGAAATCGATGAGGTGCTGATGCATCACCCCGGCGTCATGCAGGTGGTCACTTTTGCGATGCCGCACGAAAAACTGGGCGAGGAGGTCGCCGCGGCGGTGGTATTGCGCGAGGGCTTCAGCCTGACCGAGCGGGAACTGCGCGACTTCGCGGAAATCCACCTGGCCGATTTCAAGGTGCCGAAAAAAATCCTGTTCATGGCCGAAATCCCCAAGGGTGCCACGGGCAAGTTGCAGCGTATCGGCCTTGCCGCCAAGCTGGGACTGAAGATATAGATTCCCGATCCCGGCACCCCAACGGATGAATTGGCACCCCGGGAAACCGGGTGAAGATTTATCCGTTCAGGCGCTCAAGAAATGTGCTGATGCCGGTCCGGGCGACGTGAGCGTCTTCGGCAGACTTCACGCCGGACACGCCCACCGCACCCACGCATTCGCCATCGACCATGATGGGTTCGCCGCCTTCCAGGAAGGTGAGCCCGCCGGGCATGGACAACACCACGGTTTCACCGCCGGCTATCCTGTCAGCGAAGGATTTTGTCGGCCTGCGGCCCATCGCGGCGGTGTGCGCCTTGCCGGCCGCGATGTCCATGCTGATCAGCGGCGCGCCGTCCAGGCGTTGCAGCCAGATCAGGTGACCGCCGTCGTCGGCGATGGCAATGGTGACCGCCCAATTCTGGCGCAGTGCTTCGCTTTCGCAACCGGCTGCAATGACCTTCGCATCCGCCAGCGCCAAACATTTTTTACTTTTCATGTGATCCCTCCCCTGAGTTGATTGATTCAATGCGGGAGCGGGCCATGCCCGCGAAAAAATGTTCGCGGGCATGGCCCGCTCCCGCACACCCGCTTTTTTAAATTGCTATGCAGCGTGATAACCGAGTTGTTTGGAAATTAATGCGCCGGTTTCCATGACCTGTGCGATCCATTCGTCACGGCGGCGTTCTATCGGTGCCGATACCGAGAGGCCAGCTACCACATGGCTGCCGGCATCTTGTATCAACGTACCGATGCATCCCACCCCCAGTTCGGCTTCCTCATTATCCAGGGAGTAGCCGCGCTTTGCCGACGCGATGCAATCCTGCAACAGGGCCGTTATTTTGGTGTGGGTGTTGACCGTATACGCGGGCAGTTTGCTGCGTTTTGCGTAGTTGCGGCACGCCGCTTCACCCTGGTCGCCCAGCATCAACTTGCCTACCGCGGTGACATGCAAAGGCGCGCGGCTACCGATCACCTGTTCCACCCGTATCATGCGCTTGGCAAGTGTGCGCTCGATGTAGACCACCTCATCGTCCTCGCGCACGGTCAGGTTGACGGTCTCGCCCAGCTGGTCGCGCAGTTTCTCCATGAATGGCAGGGCAACTTTTCTGATATCCACGTCCGAGCTGACCCGGCTGCCCAGTTGCATCAATTTGACGCCCAATTGGTAATTGCCCCTGGTGGTGCGTTCTACAAAACCCTGTTCAGCCAGCGACGAGAGGATGCGGAAGGCGGTAGAGGGATGCAATCCCGTTTCTGCCGAGAGTATTTTCAGGCTCACCGGGTCTTCATGTCCGGCAATGACGTCCAGCAATAGTGCTAGCCGTTCGATGACTTGTATGGAGGTGGACGCTTTTGGCATATTTCGTATCGTGAAAACGATTGTGTATTGCGAAATTGTATAACAACCCGTATTCTGCTGCCAAATCCTTTTTGGAAAATTTATTTTGGTGGCTGACGTCAAAGGCAGCCACGCTTTTTAACATCGCAGCAACGAATTTCAAGGAGCAGTGATCATGACGACCAGCGTAGCAGTTACCCCGGAGTTTTGTGCGGGCATTCAATATTTCGGTGCGGCCTGGGAAGGTTTTTCCCGGCATGCCCAATCGGCTGTCATCAAGGAAGGCAAGTCCGCCATCAGCGATGCGCACGCGCCGGATGCGGTCTACCAGACACTGTTGATGGCCGATGCGCTGCGCTATCTGACCCTGCAAACCTGCGGTTCAAAAGGCTCGGGCCATCCGGGCGGTTTTGCCAGCAGCGCGGAGGCCTATGCATCGCTGGTGATGCTCGGCCACACCAATATCGTCACCGAGGTCGGCCATCATGCGCCCGGCTTCTACAGTGCGATGTTCCTCGACACGTCGCTGGAAGCGATGGGCATCAGGACGGTGACCGATCTGATGGCGCGCTTCCGCGAAAAGCATGGCCTGCTCGGCCACTTGTCCGGCGCGATTCCGGGCCTGCTGGCCCCGGCAGGCCCGCTGGGTCAGGGCCAGCACTTCGCGATGGCGGGTGCGATGCTGCATCCGGGCAAGTTGTTCCCGGTCACCATCGGTGACGGCGGCATGGGCGAGCCTTACGTGCTCAATTCGATGATGCACTTCAATACCGCCTACCCCAAGATCACCAACTTCCTGCCGACCCTGATCTGGAACGGCTACAGCCAGGAACACCACTCGATGGTGTCGCGTTTCACCAATGCGGAAATGATCGCGTACTGGAAGGGTCACGGTTTCAAGGAGGTCATCCTGGTTGACGCCAAGGATTTCGACGACACCAACCAGGCCAGCGCCTATGCGGACAGTTCCTATTTCTCGCACAAGCAGCGTCTGGCTTTTGCCGCCGCCGTGCTGGCCGGGGTGGACAAGGCGGCCAAATCCGCGCTGGGCGGAACACTGACCGCATTCATCATCAAGCAGATGAAGGGTACCGGCGTGCATACCGTGGGTGCCAAGTCGCACAACCTGTATCCGGCCGACAGCCTGGACAAGCCGCACATGATCGAGGGATTGAAGCGCCGTGCGCTGAATCCCGAAGCGTGGGCGATCGTGCGCGAGAATTTCGTGCGTGCCGGCGGCGGTCCCGCCGTTAAAACCTCGGTGACCGAGCATGTGCTGGATATGGCGCCGCTGGGCAAGATGCCGATACACGAATTTGCCAAGACTGAAAAGGCCGTTCCGGCAACCGCGATGGGCGCGCTGGTCGCCTATGTCGGAACGAAGGACAAGCGTTTCGTCGTGACCAATGCCGACGGCAACGAAGCCTCCGCGATGAAGAACATCAACGACGCGCTGAAGATCCGTCACCCGACCGTCGATCCGCTGTACAACCAGGAGCCGGAAGGCCAGGTATACGAGCCGCTGAACGAGGATGCCTGTGCCGGTCTGACCGCCGCCCTGTCCCTGTTTGGTTCGCGCTCAATCTGGCTGTCCTACGAGAGCTTTGCGATCAACGGCTGGCCCATCGTGCAGACGGTTGCGCAGGCGATGGCCGAGCTGCGCCGCAAGACACCTTCCGTCGTCACCATGTTTACCGCGGGTGCGCTGGAACAGGGACGCAACGGCTGGACACACCAGCGCCCGGAGATCGAGAACTACTTTGCCGCGCAGATGCGCAACGGCAATACCTTCCCGCTGTTTCCATGCGATGCGAACGCGATCCAGGCATCCTATGAATATGCCACCAACAGTTTCAACAAGTGCATGGTGATCATCGCATCCAAGAGCCCGCTGCCGGTGTACATGAGCGTGGCTGAAGCCCAACACGCGGTGGAGGAAGGTGCGGCGACCATCTACGAAAGCAAGGCTGGCAGCAAGGGAACCGTGGTGTTCGCGGTAACCGGCGACATGGTGTTCCTGCCGGTGTTCGAGGCCAAGGACAAGCTGGAAGCGGATGGTTACAAGGTGCGCATCGTTGCCATCGTGAATCCGCGCCGCCTGTATCGTGCTACCGACATATCGTGGGACACGGTAGCCGAGCCGGACAACAAGTTCATGGAAGACGCACACTTCAACGCGCTGTTCGACGGCGATGTGCTGCTCGCGGTGAGCGGCGGTCCGAGCGCGGTGCTGGAGCCGGTGTTGTTGCGTACCCGGGCAGCCAGGCGCGACACCTTCGCCTGGAAGCGCGGCGAAACCACCGCCAGCCCGGCCGAGATCATGGAATTCAACGGTCTGACCGGGGATGCGATGGCCAAGCGGGTGAAGGCCTTGCTGGGCTAAAAACATTAGTCCACGAAAGAACACGAACAAAGGCAAATAACAAACGTCAATTTTTGTGGCTTTAATTTCGTGCTTTTGCGAGTTATTGGCTTTAGCCAAAATCCCTGCGAGAACCATTTTGTGCCTTTCGTGGACAACAAGCATTTAAGGTTTTAAGGAAGTTCATATGTCTGAAACAAAAATCATCGTGCTGGATGATGATCCGACCGGCTCGCAAACCGTGCACGGCTGTTTGCTGTTGACGCGCTGGGACAAGGACACGCTGCGCGACGCGATCATGGATGCTTCACCGCTGTTTTTCGTGCTGACCAACACCCGCGGCATGGCGGCCGGACCCGCCGCTGAGATTACCCGCGAGGTTTGCCGGAATCTGAAACAGGCGCTGGCGGAACTGAAACAAAGCGGGCATCACATCAATTCCATCCTGGTCAGCCGTTCGGACTCCACGCTGCGCGGCCATTATCCGGTGGAGACCGATGTGATCGCCGCGGAGTTGGGTGCATTCGATGCGCACTTCCTGGTGCCGGCATTTTTCGAGGGCGGCCGCATTACCCGCGGCAGTGTGCACTACCTGATGGTGGATGGCAGGGAAACGCCGGTGCATGAAACCGAATTCGCGCGCGACTCGGTATTCGGTTATCGCCACAGTTATTTGCCGGATTACGTGGAAGAGAAAACCGCCGGGCGTATCAAGGCAGTTGAGGTCGAGCGCTTCCTGTTGCGTGACGTTCGCGGCGACAGCATGCCCCGCCTGATGCGTCTACGCGGAAACGTGTGCTGTGTGGTTGATGCCGAAACACAGCACGATCTCGATCACTTTGCCGAACAGTTGCGCCTGGCGGCCAGCCAGGGCAAGCGCTTCCTGTTCCGCAGTGCGGCCAGTCTGCTCACCGCACTGGCGCGCCTGCCGCCCCAGCCGGTTGCGGCCGAGAACATGAAGCAATATGTGCGTGATGGCAAAGCGGGTGCGGTGATTGTCGGATCGCACGTCAAGAAAACCACCCTGCAACTGGAGCAATTGCTCAAGATGCCGGGAGTCGTGGCTATCGAGGTGAATGTGGAGCAACTGCCGGAAGGTCGTGATGCACTGCTGGCGGAGATCATCCGCAAGTGTGGGCAGAGTCATGCCGCAGGCAATACCCCCGTTGTGTTTACCAGCCGTCTGGAAAAGGCGTTCCCGGATCAAGCCGAGCGGCTGGCATTTGGCGACATGGTTTCCGCGTTCCTGATGGACGTGGTGCGCAACTTGCCCGCGACGCTGGGATTCCTGATCAGCAAGGGCGGGATCACCTCGAATGACGTGTTGAGTTCCGGCCTCGCGTTGCACACCTCGCGCGTGGTCGGGCAAATCCTGCCCGGTTGTTCGGTGGTATGCTGCCCCGCCGATCATCCGCGTTATCCGAATTTGCCGGTGGTTATTTTTCCCGGCAATGTCGGCGATGATCGCGCTTTGGCAACGGTATATGGCAGACTGGCCGCCAGCCAGCCTGCGATAAGCTAGGAAAGATTGCACGAACCGGCCGATGTTGTAGTATGGGCTGGTTAGCGGTGAGTGCAGGTTCGTAGTATCCAGAAGTACGCAGTTGTTGGGTTTTATCGAGTTCATGGGTTTCATTTGAATCACTTATGGGAGAACAACGTGAAAATACAAATTAGAACTATTGTTACAGCATTGGCCCTTGCGGCTTCCGTTTCCGCCTTTGCCGCCGATCCGATCAAGATCGGTGTGTCAGGCCCGTTCACCGGGGGCTCCAGCCCGATGGGAATTTCGATGCTGGACGGTGTGAAGCTTGCTACAGCCGAGATCAATGCAAAGGGCGGAGTGCTTGGCCGCAAGATCCAGTTGATCGAGCGTGACGACCAGGCGGATAACAGCCGCGGCCTGCAGGTTACCCAGGAGCTGGTCAACAGGGAAGGCGTGGTCGCTTCCGTGGGCTTTATCAATAGCGGTGTTTCCTTGACTGCCCAGCGTGTTTACGAGGAAGCCAAGATTCCGGTCATCAATAACGTGGCAACCGCTACGCAGATCACCAAACAATTCCTGCCGCCGGATTACCCCGATAATTATGTGTTCCGCACTTCTGCCAACGATACCATCCAGTCTGCAATGATCGTCCATGAAGCCATCGATAGTCGCAAATTCACCAAAGTGGCAATCCTGGCCGACTCAACCAATTATGGCCAGCTGGGACGCGCGGACCTGGAAAAAGCACTGGCAGCAAAAGGCATCAAACCGGTCGCGGTGGAGAAGTTCAATATCAAGGATACAGATATGACCGCGCAGTTGCTCAAGTCCAAAGAGGCTGGCGCACAGGCCATCCTGACCTATGGCATTGGGCCGGAGTTGGCGCAGATCGCCAACGGCATGGAGAAGCTGGGCTGGAAAGTACCGATGATCGGAAGCTGGACCTTGTCGATGGGCAACTTCATCGACAATGCCGGCAAGAACGGCGATGGTGCGATGATGCCGGAGACGTTCATTCAGTTGCCCAATACGCCCAAGCGCAAGGCATTCATCGCTGCGTACCTGAAGGCGTACAAGCCCGCCAATGGCCGTATTCCCTCGCCCGTTTCTGCGGCACAGGGTTACGATTCCATGTATATCCTGGCTGCTGCGATCAATCAGGCCGGGAATACCAATGGCGTGAAGATCCGCGAAGCACTGGAAAATCTGAATGCGAAGATCGACGGCGTGGTGACCAACTATGATCATCCTTTTACCCATGATGATCACGAGGCAATCACCCAGGATATGGTGGTGATGGGTGTGGTCAAGGACGGACAAGTGGTTCATGCCCACGACGCCGACAAGGCCGGGAAGAAGTAAAGGTAGCGTTGCAGTAGCAACTTTGTAATTCGCTTTTGGGCCGGGGTTGTCCCCCGGCCCGAATAGCAAGATAGGGAGCATTTCTGATGGATGTCCTTGCACAACTCATTGAAAGCGGCATCGCGCTCGGCATGATTTACGCGCTGATCGCATTCGGCTATCAACTTACTTTTGCAACATCGAATACACTGAACTTCGGCCAGGGAGAGGCGCTGATGCTGGGCGCGCTGGTCGGGCTTACATTGGTAGGCCACATGAGCTACTGGCTGATGCTGCCTCTGGTCCTGGTATTTGGCGCATTTCAGGGCGTCGTGGTGGAACGCATCGGCGTGCTGCCCACGCTCAAGACCAAGTCCGAATTCGGCTGGATCATGACCACCATTTCGCTGGCAATCATTTTCAAGAATGTCGCCGAAAATATCTGGGGGCACGACGATCTGACCTTCCCCTCGCCGCTGCCGCAAGAGCCGCTGGTTTTCTTCGGTGTCAGGGTGTTGCCGATGGAGATCATGATCGTATTGGGTGCATTGGCGATCATGCTGGCGGTGGAAATATTCAACCGCAAGTCCATCTACGGCAAGGCCGTGGTGGCAACGGCCAATGACCGCGATGCCGCCGGTCTGATGGGCATCAACACCGGTCTGGTGATCACCTTTTCCTACGCATTGAGTTCCATGACCGCAGCCTTTGCGGGCGTGCTGATCGCGCCGTTGACGCTGACCGGTGCCACGATGGGCGCGGTACTGGGCCTGAAGGCTTTTTCTGTCGCCATCATCGGCGGCCTCAACAGCGGCATGGGTGTCATCGTCGGCGGCCTGATCCTGGGCATCGCCGAGACCACCACCGGCTACTACATTTCCACCGGTTACAAGGATGTGCCGGGGCTGTTGCTGCTGCTGCTGGTGTTGACGATCAAGCCGGCCGGCATGTTCGGCAAGTCGGTCATTAAAAAGGTTTAGCATGAGTCTTTTCAAAAATATCGCCGCGATAGTGGCTATTGCGGTTGCTGCATCACTGCCCACCATGTGGTCCAATCCCTACTACATCCATCTGATGGTGGTGATAGGCATCTATGCGATCCTGCTGCTCGGGCTCGATATCGTGGTGGGTTATGTGGGTGAAGTCTCGCTCGGCCATGCCGCCTTGTTCGGCATCGGTTCCTATACCGCGGGGGTGCTCGGTCACAGCCTCGGGGTTCCGTTCCTGCTGACGATACCGGCGAGCATCGTCGTCACTGCGATATTCGGGGCAATCCTGGCGCTCCCCGCGTTGCGGGTAAACGGGCCGTATCTCGCGATGGTGACATTGGCATTCGGCACCATCATCCAGATTCTGATCAACGAGATGGATTTTCTGACCAACGGACCGCTCGGCATCACGATACGCAAGCCGATCTATTTCGGTCACCACATCAGCAGCGCCGACTATTACTACATCGTGCTGGCGGCCCTGGTGATGACGCTGTTTGTCGTGCAGCGCATACTGAAATCACACCTCGGGCGCGCCTTCGAGGCGCTGCATGACAGCCCCATCGCATCGGACTGCATGGGGGTGAGCGTGTATGGTTACAAGGTGTATGCCTTCGTGCTCAGTGCCGGAATCGCGGGTCTGGCCGGCGGCCTGTTCACCTATTCCGAGGAATATATTTCACCCAACACCTACAACTTCGAGTTGACCATCCTGTTCCTGCTGGCGGTTATTATGGGCGGGCGCAAGACACGCATCGGACCGATCCTGGGCGCGATCATCATTGTGATGTTGCCCAATGTGCTGTCCGACATCGATCTGTTCCGCAAGATCGCGGTCGGCATTGCCGCGGTCACCGTTGCCTATTCCATCTATGTGATTGCCACCAAACAGCGCTCGTTCAAACAAATGGCACTGCCGTTGCTCGCCACCATTGCCCTGGCCGTGTCCGGTTTTTACATACAGGACATCACGGGACAACGCTTGACCATATTCGGGCTGATGATCCTGTTCGTGGTGTATTACCTGCCTAACGGCATCATGGGATTCCTGCGCGGCATCCTGTTGAGAATTCGTCCGCAGTGGATGCATCGCCATGAAGTCATACTCGAGCATGGCGACAAGCAGCATGTCTGGTCAGTGCCGGATCATCCCGTCACGGCCAGGGGGAATCTGCTCGAAGCGCGCAACATCGTGATGCAGTTCGGCGGCTTGAAGGCGTTGAACGAAGTCAATCTTGAAGTAAAAAAAGGCACGGTACACGGCCTGATCGGCCCCAACGGATCCGGCAAGAGCACCATGATGAACGTGCTCACCGGCATCTACAAACCGACATCGGGGGAGATCGAGTTCAACGGCAAGCACATCACCGGTGCAACGCCCTCGTCCATTGCCGGCGAGGGGATTGCGCGCACTTTCCAGAACGTGCAGTTGTTCGGCGAGATGACCGCGATCGAAAACGTGCTGGTCGGGCTGCACCACACCTATCGCCACAGCCTGCTCGATGTCGTGTTCCATACCCCGCGCTGCCGCAGGGAAAAACTGGCAGCCAGGGTGCGCGCCGCCAGCCTGTTGCAATTCGTGGGACTGGTTGATCTGGCCAGCGAGGAAGCGCGCAATCTGCCCTACGGCAAACAGCGCCTGCTGGAGATTGCCCGCGCACTCGCGCTGAACCCCAGCCTGCTGTTGCTGGACGAACCGGCCGCAGGCCTGACCGCGCCGGATATCAAGGAGTTGATCGGGATGATCAACAAGATACGCGGTCATGGCATCACCGTGATCCTGATCGAACATCATATGGACGTGGTCATGAGCATCTGCGACACCGTCACCGTGCTGGATTTTGGACAGAAGATCGCGGAGGGCACACCGGCGCAGGTACAGTCCGATGACAAGGTCATTGAAGCCTATCTGGGCGGAACCGCAGCGGCATGAGGAGATTTTGAATGTTACGAATAAATAATTTGCATGCCGCCTATGGCAAAGTCGAAGTGCTGCACGGCATCTCAGTCGAAGTGCCGCAAGGCAAAGTCGTCACGCTGATCGGCTCCAACGGGGCAGGCAAGACCACCACGATGCGCGCGATCTCCGGCATGATCAAGCCGGTCAGCGGCAGCATCAGCCTTAACGGCAAAGACATCACCGGCATGAGTTCCAGCAAGATCGCGCGCGCCGGCCTGGCGCATTCTCCCGAGGGGCGGCGCGTGTTCGCCACCCTTTCGGTTACAGACAATCTTTTGTTGGGCGCCTTTCCGCGCCTGACATTCGGCCGCGAGCGCGGCGATGTACCGGGCGATCTGGTGCGCGTGTTCGACCTGTTTCCCCGCCTCAAGGAACGGGAAACGCAACTGGCGGGCACCCTGTCCGGCGGCGAACAGCAAATGCTGGCAATGGGTCGCGCGCTGATGCTCAACCCGGCTGTGCTGCTGCTGGATGAACCCTCGATGGGACTCGCTCCCCTGCTGGTGGCGGAAGTGTTCCGCATCATCCGCGAGCTGAAGGCGCGCGGCATTACCATGCTGCTGGTCGAACAATTTGCCGCCGCGGCACTGGAGGTCGCGGATTATGGTTATGTCATGGAGAATGGCCGCATCTCGGTGCACGGTCCGGCGGGTCAGCTGAAGAACGACCCGGCGGTCAGGGAAGCGTATCTGGGTGCAGCGCATTAGCTGCCTGTAAACAATTCAAACTATACCGCGATGCGGTGTTGCACCTTGATCACCCGTCGTCTTTGCACAAGCCCTCGAAAAATTCGTATATCGCCATGCCGACACCGATCAACGCGACTACGATTAATGGAATCTTGTGCAGCATGACCGCTGGCGGTGTCGGGCAAGGATTTTTGTTTCGGCATGGTGCAAGTGTTAAAGTTGAACACGGGTAAAATTGACGTTGGGCGGTTGCGGCGGCTGCATCGGATGGCTGGAATAACCCGGCAAAAAAGGCCGTCAGGCACCGGTCGGTGCGGCCTGCTCCCTCAACATCGTCAGAGCCTTCACTCGGCATAAATTAAAAACAAGCACGTCTATAAGGAAAAATCATGTCCAAGCCAACATTGCAACTATGGATCAACGGTCAGCGCACCAACAGTCTGGGCAAGCGCCTGGCGGATGTGACCAATCCGGCCATCGGCGCGGTGATCCGCCAGGTGCCGCTGGCCAGCCGCGCAGATATCGACAGCGCCGTTGCCGCTGCCAAGGCCGCCTTCCCGGGCTGGCGCGACACCACGCCGCTGCGCCGCAGCCGGATACTCAACAAGTTCCGCGAGCTGCTGGAGACCCACCGTGCCGAGCTGGCGCAGCTGGCCAGCGAGGAACACGGCAAGACGCTGGACGATGCGGCGGGCTCGGTGCAGCGCGGCATCGAGGTGGTCGAATTTGCGGTCGGCGCGCCGCACCTGCTTAAGGGCGAGCATGCCGAGAACGTCGGCCGCGGCGTCGATTGCCATTCGATGTTGCAGCCGATCGGCGTATGCGCCGGGATCACGCCATTTAACTTCCCGGCGATGGTGCCGATGTGGATGTTCCCCATCTCCATTGCCTGCGGCAACACCTTCATCCTCAAGCCGTCCGAAAAGGTGCCGTCGTGCAGCCTGCGCATGGCCGAACTGTTCAAGGAAGCCGGCTTGCCGGACGGCGTGTTCAACGTCGTGCCCGGCGACAAGGAGGCGGTGGACGCGCTGCTGGTGCATCCCGACGTCAGGTCGATTTCCTTCGTCGGTTCGACGCCGATCGCAAAATATATCTACGAGACCGCGGCGCACCACGGCAAGCGCGTGCAGGCGCTGGGCGGCGCGAAAAACCACGCGGTGGTGATGCCTGATGCGTCACTGGATTTCACCGCCGACGCGATCATGGGCGCAGCCTACGGTTCCGCCGGCGAGCGCTGCATGGCGATTTCCACCGTGGTCGCGGTGGGAGATGTCGCCGATGCGCTGGTGGCCAAACTCAAGGAAAGAGCGGAGAAGCTGGTGGTCGGCCCGGGCGACAAGAAAGGCGTCGACATGGGGCCGGTGATCTCTGCCCCGCACCGCGACAAGATCGTCGGCTATATCGCCAGCGGCGTTGAACAGGGTGCGAAGCTGGTCACCGACGGGCGCGGTGTCAAGGTGGCGGGTCACGAAAATGGATTCTTCGTCGGGCCGACGCTGTTCGACCATGTTTCCACCGGCATGACCATCTACAAGGAAGAGATCTTCGGCCCGGTACTGATCGTGTTGCGCGTCGCCAGTCTGGATGACGCGATCAGCATGATCAACAGCAATCCCTACGCCAACGGCACCGCGATCTTTACCGCTTCGGGCGCGGCTGCGCGCCGCTTCCAGAACGAGATCGAAGTCGGCATGGTCGGCATCAACGTGCCGATCCCGGTGCCGATGGCGTTCTTCTCGTTCGGCGGCTGGAAATCCTCGCTGTTCGGCGACCTGCACATGCACGGCATGGAAGGCGTGTATTTCTATACCCGCACCAAGGCGATCACCACAAGATGGCCGGAAGCGACGGACAAAAAGGTGTCCACGCTGGCGATGCCGACGCTGGGTTAAGCAACTGAATAAATCATTTGGGCCACAGGGAACACAGCGATCACAGAGAAAAACAAACGGGTGTAATTCACCCATGGCGTAACCGGCACGAGGTGGAGAGGAGCCTGTAGCGTCTGTGTCCTCCGATGTGGCAACGAGCCATTCGACTAAACGAGCAGACAACGCTCGTAAAGTCGCCGGTTATGTGAGCGCTGTGGCTTGAGTTGTGATTTTGAATGAACTTGTTGCATAAATAAAACGGGAGAACGGCTATGACTATGAATGTTGGTTTCATCGGCCCCGGCATCATGGGCGGCCCCATGGCACATAACCTGATCAAGGGCGGCCACAAGCTGTGGGTTTACGCGCGCCGTCCCGAAGCGATGCAGGGTTTGGTCAAGGCCGGTGCCACCGCCTGTTCATCCTCTGCGGAGGTCGCCAAGCATGCCGACGTGATCTTCCTGATCGTGTCGGATACCCCGGATGTGGAGAGCGTGATCTTCGGCGAGAACGGGATCGCAAAGGGTGCGCGCAGCGGCAGCGTGATCGTCGACATGAGCACCATCTCGCCGACCGCGACCAAGGTGTTCGCCGAGCGGCTGGCGCAGCAGGGCGTGGAGATGCTGGACGCGCCGGTTTCCGGCGGCGAGGGCGGCGCGATCAGCGGCACGCTGTCCATCATGGTCGGCGGCAAGGTCAAGGTGTTCGAGCGCGTCAAGCCGCTGTTCGAATGCATGGGCAAGAACATCGTGCACATCGGCGACAACGGTGCGGGGCAGGTGGCCAAGTCATGCAACCAGATCGTGGTGGCGGTGACCATCGAGGCGGTGGCCGAAGCGCTGACCTTCGCGCGCAGGAACGGTGCCGATGCGGCCAAGGTGCGCGAGGCGCTGATGGGCGGATTCGCCGGCAGCAAGATCATGGAAGTGCACGGCAAGCGCATGCTGGACAACGACTTCAAGCCCGGTTTCAAGGTCGGCCTGCACCAGAAGGATATGCGCATCGTGATGGAAACCGCGCACCAGCTGGGTGTGGCGCTGCCCGCCGCGGCATTGGTCACGCAGCACCTGAATGCGCTGATGGGAACCGGCGACACCGATCTGGATTCCGCGGCGGTGGTCAAGGTGGTCGAGCGCATGTCGGGCATGGGCGGTACATAGCGCATAAATCTACTGATGAAACTTCTAGCCATTCCACTAAGCGCGATGAAACATACGCTAAGTGGCTGGTTATGCGCGAACCGGAATCGGGGTCGTGCGGTGCTCGGCATCCTCATGTACTCTGTGTACATTCCGGTGCCTGTGCTGACCAGCGACTTGGCTGGTGTTTTTTACCAGACTAGTCGAATGGCCATGCAAAGCTCCTGGCTCTCCCGATTCTGGTTCGCTCGCTACGATTTCTGTCGCTAAAATATATTGCGGAGTACTTGTTTATGGAGAAGATCGTATTCCTCGATTCGGCCAGCATCGTCGCCGACATACGCCGTCCGGCGTTTGACCACCATTGGCAAGCATATCCGGCCACGGCGGTTGGGCAGACCGTGGAACGGCTCAGGGATGCCACCATCGCGATCACCAACAAGGTGAAACTGGACCGCGAAACGCTGGAGCAGTTGCCCGGGCTGAAGATGGTCGCTGTCGCCGCCACCGGCACCGACAACGTGGACAGCGGGTACTGCCGGGAACGCGGCATCGCGGTGTCCAATATCCGCAATTACTCGGTGCATACCGTGCCCGAACATGTGTTCATGCTGATGCTGGCGCTGCGCCGCAACCTG
>DATKVR010000063.1:0-33341 GCA_035529955.1 Gallionella sp. | reverse complement strand
GTTCAATGCAATCGCCCGATTTGCCGAAAAGCGCAAGGACATGCTGTCAACCCGTTGCGTAAACTGAGGTGTGACTGGCTGCAGCTAATTGGCTTTTTCAGGGAGCAGGCTGGTGCTGCCCTTCCACTCGATGAGTTCCAGCCGGCCATCCGGGTGTTCGACGATCGCGGTGCAGCTATCCACCCAGTCACCGCAATTGACATACAGGAGTCCGCCGACTTCCCTGATTGCGGCGCTGTGGATGTGCCCGCAAACCACCCCGTTCAGGCCGCGATCCCGCACCGAGCGGATAACCGAGTCTTCGAAATCGAACACGAATGAGACTGCGGACTTGACCTTGCGCTTGGCGTATCCTGCCAGGGACCAGTAGCCGCCGATATGCAGGGTACGGCGCCACCAGGACAGCCATCCGTTGATGCGCACCAGCAGGTCGTAGCCGACATCGCCCAGAACGGCCACCCAACGATGGTGCCGGGTCACTTGGTCGAACTGGTCGCCATGGGTGAGCAGCAGCCGCTTGCCGTCGACGGTTTCATGCAGCCATTCGAACGAGATCAGGATGTCGCCGAACAGGGTGCCGCTATATTCCCGCAAAACTTCATCGTGATTGCCGGGAATGAAAACCACTTTTTCACCGTGCCGCGCACGGCGCAAAATCTTCTGCACCACCGTGTTCTGCACAGGTGACCACTGTATGCTGCGTCCCATGGACCAGAAGTCGATGATGTCGCCCAGCAGGAACAGGTGGTCGCTTTCAAATTCGCGCAGGAAATCCAGCAGTCGTTCTGCCTGGCAACCGCGCGTGCCCAGATGGATGTCGGAGATAAATATTGAACGGACTTTCACGCCGTCAGAATAGTTGCGGAGTGTGACGTTTCCGTTAATATTTTATGGCATTCTTGTTTCGCTGGAGATGGCCGGTATGATCGGACTGCTTCGTGATGATCGTATTGCATGTAATACTGCCGGTGCGGATAGATATTGCTGCCAAGCGGTAACCCTTGTTCCGGCCATGAGCGGTTAGGTACTGGGTCAGATTTTTGGTTATGGCCAGTCAAATATTTCAATTGCATGAGATATACAAAAAAGCTAACCTTTGAATGTATAGAACGAATGTCAGGCAGCAAATGATATGGTCAGCCACAATCGGATTGATTGAACTGGACTAACAAAGCAAAAACAGGGACGGAAAAGGAAATGACTAAAGCCAGCAAGCCAAATTATTTAGACAAGGTCAAGCAATTATCCAAGATCGAAACCGAGCGGTTGTTATCCAGAATGGGCGGCAAACTGGACCGCAGGCTGGAGAAGGGCAAGTTGAGCCAGGAAGAAGCCCTGGCCAAACAGTTGGAATTGGAAGACGAACAGCTTCAGGAATGGCGCCGGGTCATGTATAGCCTGAAGAAAAAAGAAGAAGCCAAGGAAGCCAAGGAAGCCAAGAATAAAGCCAAGGCCAGTGCGCCGGCCAAGAAAGCAAAAGCCGCGGAAAAAGTCAAAGCGCCGGCTAAATCTAAAGCAGTAGCCAAGCCCGCACCCAAGCCAAAAACGGCGGCTAAGCCCAAAACAGCAGCTAAGCCCAAAGCACCGGCCAAGCAGGCCAATGCCGAACCGGGCAAATAACAAGCCCGCTGCAGTTGTCGCACCGCTGCGGATAATTCCATATCCGCAGCCACTACTCTCCATACACTTGATTCTTGCTATGCCCGCCATGCGGGCACAGACAGTCGGTGCACATCAATATCAGGATGGTCTGTTTAGCCAATCCCTGACCTGCCGCGATACCCACGCGCCATCATCAAGCGGCAAATCATGACCCGCGTCGGGATGCAGTCTGATCGCGCAGTTCCAGTGACGGGCCAGTGTCAGCGAGCACGCTACATTGACCAGCCGGTCTTGCTGCCCCGCCAATAACAACACCGGGACAGACGGTGCGACTGGAGAGGCACGATAATTGGCCGCAGCCTGGAGTTGCCGCAGGATGTTGGCACGTGTGATCGGGCATTCCCGCGCATAGCTTATCCACTGATCCAGTATTGCCTGACGGTGTTCCGAATGGCTTGCGATTGAACTGGTCAGTTCAAGGATCAGGCTTTCGCGCTGTATTGCCGAGCCAAACAGCAGGTGCCGGATCAGGATGGAATAATTTTCCGGACGCAGCCGGTGATAAAACGGGCTGTAGGGCGACAGGCTGGTATTGATCAATACCATGTTCCCCAGCTCGGCTGGATAGCGTTCATTCCATGCCACTGCGACCATCGCCCCCAGCGACAAGGCCAGCAAATTGTACGGGGGCGGGTAACCCTGTTTGCCGAGTTCCGCATGGCAGTAGTCCACCATCCGCACCACACGGGTGGCACTGGTCTGGGCATGCAACCGGCCATTGCCCGGAAAATCCAGGGCGACAACATGTTGTGCACCGCTCATGTCTTGGAACAATCCGGGAAAATCGCCCCAATGGCGACTCTCGCGCATCAAACCACGCAACAGCACCCAGGTGGTCATGGCTTGTACCAGCGTGCTACGGCTTGCTCCTGCAAGCGGTTGCGGCCGGGCCCCTGGGTCATCCAGTTCCGGTAGCTGCAAGCGGCGTGCACCAGAAAGTCCAGCCATACCGTGTGGCCGCGCAGTACCCGGTGCAAACGATGTTCGACCGAGGGATTGAACAGGCCATGACGGGAAAATAATTGGCGCGGATTTTTTTTCACCCACAGCCATGAACCCATTTCCAGCGTCAACGGCAAAAAGGTTTTGCGTTTGTCCTGCTGCGCCTGAAGATACAGGTAATCCCATATGTCCCCGTGGGTGCGGTACTGAACGCATTGGGGCTCAAACAGGTATTTGTGGTTTGGGTGAATTTCCTGAAATAATTTTTCCAGCGTGAAAATGTCGGCCAGATGGGCGATCGGGTCTGCACTGCGGGCATAGGGAAACCATACCCGGTCGCGCGAACCAAACCCGGAATGGCAATCCACGGCGATGCTGAAAGATCGTGTCAGCAGTTCCTCCTCCACCGTGCGGCACAGCGCCAGGTTTTCGATCTCCATCCCCGCTCCCGCCATTCCGCGGTACCAGGGCAAGCTCGGGCTGATGCGGTGCCCGCCAAGCAGGAAGGGCACCCTGCCTGGCGCTTCTATCGGCGCATTGCGCATCAGGTCCACGCCCCGCGGATTGCAGCGCGTCGACTGCCACATCCCGCCCGGATTGACCAATGGCATGAAAACCAGCCGCACTTCCTGTAGCATGTGATGCAGGCTGCCGTCCCACTCCAGCCGGGAGAGCAAGCCACGCAAAAAGTACAGCAACACCTGCGTGCCGATACGCTCCAGTCCATGGATACCGCCAAAGAACCCGATCGCAGGCAGCTTGGGGTCGGGATTACCCAGCGTCAGGCGATAGACCGGGAAGCGTTTATCGCCACTACCCACTTCACATTCAACGCGTGCGTCCAGACGGCCGGCAGCAAGTTCAAGTATGCGTTCCAGTTCGTTCAGTTCGGGTAGGGCGGACATGGGGCAATGTTCAGATTCTGGTTATAAATGCGGCCGGCTATACGCTTGCGCAGTTGCCGCCCCGTTTGTTTCCGGACAGCAAAAAAAGCCGGCCTGCCGAGAGGCCCGTTAAGCAGTGATGAAGGTGTTGTGATGCTGCAACGGAATTTTCCGGGTTGTTTATGATTTAAGAAAATGCCTTGCATACCGGCTGCTCATGCGCGACATCGGCAGCAGGATGAACAGGTCGGCCGTATTGAATTCCGGATCCCATGCTGGCTCACCGCAGATGTAGGCGCCCAGACGCAGATAGCCTTTCAGCAGCGGAGGAACCGGCGCGTCGAGATATTGGTTCAGCGCATGCAGCGGCAACGGGCAACGCGGGAACACGCTGTATTCGGCGGGCGCCGAATACAAACGATGCAGTTTGCGATAGACGCTCGCCGCAACATGGCCGCCATCCGCCATGCTGATGCTGGCACAGCCGATCAGGTATTCATGGCGGTGCTGCAGCATGTATTGGGCCAGGCCACTCCACAGTTGGGTGATGGTTGCACCATCGCGGAAATCCCGGTGCACGCAGGAACGTCCGACTTCCACCATCCGGTCGCTGAGATGCAGCAGGCGGGTGAGATCGAATTCTGTTTCAGCGTAGTATCCGCCGATTTTTTCGGCCTGATCGGGCGAAAGAATGCGATAGGTTCCGATTACCTTGTTCTCGGCGCTCTCGCGCACCAGCAGATGTTCGCAGTAGTTGTCGAAGATATCCCGGTCGATTTCTTCCCTGGCACTGGGCAGATTTGCGCCCATTTCTTCGGCAAAGATTTTATAGCGCAGTCTTTGCGCCTCGATTACCTCATTGTCGTTGCGGGCGAATGCGGTTGTCAGATGCCGCTGGAAAGAGGATTGTGGTTGACGGTTGAGTTCCAGCATCGTATTCCCTTATTGATTGGTTGAAGTAGGGAACAGACTAGGATCTTCATGTTGCATGCCGATGAAGGTAATGTGAATGAACTATGAATCTTCCAGCGGAAGCGGGTTCAACAGCGGATCGCCAAGCAAATCGCATGCGGACAGCGACGAAATCCCGAATTCGGGAATATCGTACAACGCCTGCCGCATCGCATTCGGCCGGACGTTACCGAGGGTTAGCAGCGCTTGTGAAATGGCTTCATGTGCGGCGCGGGCCAGGACGCGGCGATTGGTGTTTTCGGTCATCAGCACCGGGGCGAATGCCACCGATACGCTTTGCCGCGCGCAGCGCAGGATCTGCCAGATCGATTGTGCCAGCGTCATCTCTCCGACGAAAACGGCGGCGGACCCGGGCTCGCCGCCCTTTTCCTGATAGCGCAGTGCCATCGGCTGCACACGGATTCCGGCATCGATCGCGGGTTGAATCAGTGCAGAGTGGAAGTGGCCAACCTGTTTTCCGTCTGTCGTGGTGCCTTCCGGGAACAGTCCGATCGAAATATCCTGCTCGAACAACTGGCCGATGCGCCGGTTGACCGTGGCGGCATTCTGGCGCAGCGCGCGTTCGATGAAAACGGTACCGCAGCGCCGGCTTAGCCAACCGATGATGGGCCAATCGCGCACTTCGGATTTCGCGATGAAACGCGAGGGATGGATCGCATTAAGCACAATAATGTCCAGCCATGAGACATGGTTTGCGACGATCAGGCATCCGGCCCTGACCGGCTGTTGCCCTTCAATCAGTATGCCGATGTTGAGTATTGCCAGCAGTTGCCTGTTCCAGTTTTTCAGGATGCGGTTTTGCCCGGGTTGGCCCAGGTGCGGATAAATGATCGCCAGCAGCAATCCGTACAAAAGGTGCACGCAGACCCGGCAACCCCTGAACACACTGATCAGGATATGCACCGTTTTCTCAGACATAATTGACGCTTGGATTTTCAAGTTGCGCATCTTCAAAATTGTGCAATTGCTGGTGGCGCCGTTCAATGAACAGGCTGTTGCCGGGTTTTTCCTTGGCCATTTTTTTTGCTTCAGCGGCGGCTTCTGCAACTTCATAATGCGAGCTGAATGATTCCGGATTGATCCAGGCCACACCGATCGAGAGGGTAGGCAGGGGATGGCGAACGATGCGCCCCTCGCGGTCGGCGCTCAGATAACCGCCGGCCGAACGATGGTCTTTGTCGAACAATGCCGGGGAGGTTTGCGCAAATGTGGAGAGGGCACGGTGGCAACGGTGTTCCCAATCCGCACTTTGCATCAGCAGGATGAAATCGTCGCCGCCGATATGGCCGATGAAATCATGCGCCGGATCGCAGGCAGAGCCGAGTAGCCTGGCAGTGAACTGGATCAGTTCATCCCCTTTGCGATAGCCGCACACATCGTTGAACGGCTTGAAGTTATCGATGTCACCGTAACAGATGGCAAATGACTTGCCGGATTGCAGCAAGCGTTCGATTTGCTCATTGATGGGAACATTGCCCGGCAATAAGGTCAGCGGGTTGGCGTGGCGTGCGGTTTCGATCTGAGCTTTGGTGATTTCGCGCAACAAGTCCTGTCCCGTGCCGATCCCGATGTATCGGCCATGTTCGGTGATGATGAAACCGTCGGTAAAATGCCGGATTTCGGACTCGCTCAAAAATCCGCTCAATTCATGGATGGGCGTTGATTTTTCCACCAGCAAAGGTGCCGCATTCATCAGCTTTTCACAGGGCTTTTTGCCCAGCAGTTCGTGCCGGTACGGTTGTGCAAGACTGTCGACGAATTCGTGCCGGTTGATCAAGCCGACCGGGCGCCCGTTCTTGACGACCGGTATGGCCCGCAGGTTCTTCTGCTCGGAAAACCTGGAAAATATTTTTTCAATCGCCGTTTCCGGTTGCGCCGGTTCGATATAGCTGAGTATGGATTCAATCGTGGTGACGTTGGGGGTTCGGTAGGGTTGTTCAGCGAGCTGTCTGGCATTGATCAGACTGGCAACGGCGGCGTCCAGGTGCAGCGATGGGGTGTGATTCGGGCGGGCAATGAAATATCCCTGCCCGCCGGTAATCCCGATATCGCGTACGGTCCTGAATTCGGCGGCTGTTTCTATACCTTCGGCAATTACCTGGGTGCCCGAACTGAGTGCGATGCCCTGAATTGATTTCAGGAATTGCTGTTTCAGCGGATCGGTATTGACGCCCTGCACAAAATGCATGTCGATCTTCACAAATTCCGGGCGCAATTCGGACCATAAACGCAAACTGGAAAATCCTTCGCCCAGGTCATCCAGTGCGATCTTGAATCCCATGCTGCGGTAATACAGCAGCGCATTGCGCATATCCGCAAAATCGAAGGTGGGCTGGTTCTCGGTGACTTCGATGATCACCCGTTCCGGGGCTATGCCGATTGTTTTCAGGTAGGCGAGGGTTTGTCCGTTTTTGAAACCGAGATGGGTCAAGACATCCGGGCTGACATTCAGGAATAATTGGCCGGACAGGTTTTGGGCCGCAAATGACTCCATTACGGTCTCGCGACACAGCATTTCAGTTTCGAAAAAAAGCCCCTGTTGCCTGGCGGCACCGAAAAGATTGGCGGGGGCATGCAGCGGACTGTCGGCAGGGCCGCGTATCAGACCTTCGAAACCCAGGATCGAACCACTGGAAAAATCAATGATAGGTTGAAATAGTGCCGACAGGTCGCGCTTGTCGAGTATGTCCTGTAGCGATCTCATCGCAATTTTCCTGAGCGTTTTCTGGTCGCACAGGATAGCTCCCGTATATTTCAGTTTGGTTAAGGCCGGATTTTCAATTGAATGCGTTGACGTTAAACCTTCCCCTTATTCAGCTTGTGGGCGGCCTGTCAATTCATGTTCGCATATGTGTTCCATGGAAAAGAACCGATACGGGCGGGGCCGTTCCGGAATTCAGGCGGGGGTAGCCGGTATTCGCGGCTAGCAGCTGAACGACAAGACCGAGATGGTCGCGCCGATCACGATGCCGGCCAGCACATCGCTCGGGTAATGCAGCCCGAGTACCAGTCGCGAAACGGCAACCAGTGCGGTAAATGGCAGGAGCAGCCAGGCGAGATCGGGATAGTAGGCAAGTGCAACGACGCTGAAGGCCACGGCATGCAGGGTATGACCCGAGGGAAAGCTGAACTGATCCAGCGGTGCAATGCCGCAACTGATCACCGGATTCCGGTTGTATGGGCGCGGGCGATGGGTCTTGTGCTTGAGCCATTTGTAGAGAATGGTGCTGGCCAGTCCGGCTGCAACCATGTGAAACACGGGGATCAGTGCGGCAGCCCGGTATTCAACCAGCAGCGACAGCATCAGGCAGTACCAGAATATACCGTCACCCAGCCGGCTGATCAGCCGGAATGAATTCCTTATGGATGGATTGATGATTGCGCTGTTGAAGCGCAAACACCAGGCCTCATCCCAGGTTTGGATCCGCTGCAGGCTGTAGATTCGGTGTGTCATGACGAGATTCCGGTTTGGACGCCAGCTGTGCAAGTGCCTGCTCGAATTCCTTCACGATGTTTTGCCAATCGAGTTTCAGCATGGTCTGGTGGGCTTGTCTGCGCATTTTCTCGATGCGGGGCCCGTCGGCGGCCAGTCCGCATGCCACCTTGATGAATTCATCCGCATTGCCGTACTCGGCGTGCAACCCGTTTTCTCCGTGCACGATATGTTCGGCTGCCGCGGCATAGCGGTACGCGACTACGGCCAGCCCGCTTGCCATCGCTTCCACGGTCACGTTTCCGTAGGTTTCGGTCATGCTGGGGAACAGGAAGATATCACCGGAGGCATAATGTGCCGCAAGATCCTCGCCGGTTCGCATCCCGGCGAAAATATATTCGGAATTCTTCCGCTGCAATTCCGCGCGCACCGGGCCATCACCGACCATGACCAGTTTGAGTTTCGGGTTGACTGCCTGCATGGCCTCGAATGTGCGCAGCACCAGCGGCAGGTTTTTCTCGGCCGAGATGCGGCCCACATAAATGACCGCCAAATCGTCATCCGCAAACAGACCCCATTGCGCGCGCAATTTCCTGCTGCGCTTGCCGGGATGGAACAGGGCAGTTTCCACCCCGCGCGCGACGACCTGCAGGTTCTGGTACCCCTCCTGTTCCAGGGTGTCGCGCAACTCATTGGTGGGGACCAGGGTGGTGTCGGTGCGGTTGTGCAGTTTGCGCAGATAGGCGGCGACGGTCTTTTGCAGCCAACCGAAGCCGTAATGCTGGCTGTAGCTGTGAAAATTGGTATGGAAATCGCTGCTCACCGGGATGCCGAGCTTGCGTGCGGCGGACAAAGCTGAGGAACCCAGCGGGCCTTCGGTGACCAGATGAACCACGTCGGGACGCTTTGCGGTCCAGAGCTTGATCAAGCGCTGTTTGGCCGGCAGACCCAGCTGCAAACCCTGATAACGGGGAATGGGGAAGCCGCGCACCAGAACTTCCTGGAAGGTAGGCCCCTGTTTCGCGCTGTCTTGCGGGTTCTGGCGCGGACGTACCAGTTCAACCACATGTTTTTGGCGAAGGCCTTCCACCATGCGGCTGATGGTCATTGCCACCCCGTTTATTTCAGGCGGATAGGTTTCAGTCACAACCGCGATACGCAGCTTACGTTCTGCCATGTTCATTCCTCTGCTGTTGGATATTCATCGCGTAAAATATCCCATATGGACAAGAAGTTTTGATGAAAGTTTTATGATGATTTTGTGACGGTATTCAGTTGAGCAGGATCAGCAGCCAGACCAATACAACATCCAGCAAACTCAGCAGCACGGCTGCACTGCCGATGTCCTTGGCGCGTTTCGCCAGTTTATGCTGGTCCAATGAGGTGTGATCGACGGCGGCTTCCACTGCCGAGTTGAGCAGTTCGACGATCAGCACCAGCAAGACGCTGGCGACCATCAGCGCCTTGCCGACCCCGCTAACCGGCAAAAGCATCGCGGTAGGAACCAGGATGCAAGCCAGCAACACTTCCTGGCGGAATGCATCCTCGTGGCGGATTGCAGCGCGCAATCCGGACAGTGAGTAGAACAAGGCGTTCCAGACTCGCTTCAAACCGGTCTTTCCTTTGTATGGGCTTTCCATCGTTATCCTGTCATGTTCAAGAGTGATTGCCGCACGTTGCGGGGCAGGGTGGAAGCTTATGGCATGAGTGTTTCAGTCTGGTTACGCTAGCAAATAGGATATTTTGATGAAACAGCGAAAAAATCAGGTTGAACATTCCCGCTGACTTCGGTAGAATCCGCGCTCTTTTGAAATTGGCTGGAGTGGAACCATGGCACGTGTATGTCAAGTGACGGGAAAAGGCCCGATGTCGGGAAATAACATTTCCCACGCAAACAACAAAACCAAGCGTCGTTTTTTGCCGAACCTGCAACGCCGCCGCTTCTGGGTTGAATCCGAGAACCGCTGGGTCAGCCTGCGCCTGACCAATGCGGCACTGCGCACCATCGACAAGAACGGTATCGACGCGGTGCTGACAGGCATGCGCGCCCGCGGCGATAAAATTTAAGGAACACGAAAATGCGCGAAAAAATAAAACTCGAATCCAGTGCCGGTACCGGTCATTTCTACACCACGACCAAGAACAAACGCACCACGCCTGAGAAGATCGAAATGAAAAAATACGATCCCAAGGCACGCAAGCATGTCATGTACAAGGAAACCAAGCTGAAGTAATTTAGCCCGGCATTGTTGTACGAAGAAAAACCCGCGAAAGCGGGTTTTTTTTTGGATAAATTTTTCGGTTCTGTACGGGATCGTTAATACGGGGAACGATCTTCCGCAGAACGTTGACGCAGTTCATGTAATGGCAGTTTGAAATCGCGTGACATTTATACTTTGTTCAGGCATCTTCAAACAGTTATTGCTTGTATACCCTCGCGATAGGCAGCGGACTGCTCTGCTGCCCGCCTGCGTTCCTGGCGGCTCATCCACAGGCTGCCGGCGACCACGCCCACTGCCACCACCGCCACGGTGATTGTCGCAATCGCATTCACGGTCGGATCCAGCCCCAAACGAGCGCGGGACAGGATGACCAGCGGCAGGGTCGTGGATCCCGGTCCGGAGAGGAATGCGCTGGTGACCACATCATCCAGCGAGATGGTAAAGGTCAGCAACCAGGCTGCCATCAGCGATTGGGCGATCAGCGGCAGCGTGACCAGATAAAACACCTGGAAGGGTTTGCAGCCGAGGTCCATTGCCGCTTCCTCGAGCGATTTATCCATTTCCAGCAAACGCGACTGGATGATGACTGCGGCATAGGACAGGCCGAATGACGTGTGCCCTGCCCAGATGGTGAACATCCCTCGTTCGGGCATGCCGAACAAACGTTCGCACATCACGAAAAAGAGCAGCAAGGACAGGCCGGTGATCACCTCGGGCACAACCAGGGGGGCATTGATATGGGCAAAAAATGCAGTACGTCCGAAGAACGATTTGTAGCGCACCATCGCAAACGCAGCGAACATGCCCAGCACGACCGAAGCCGTGGCGGTCATCAGGGCGATCTTCATGGACAGGATAAATCCGTTCACGACTTCGCTGTCGTGCGCGATGACGCCGTACCATTTGAAGCTGAAGCCGCCCCACAGGGTAACCATTTTCGATTCGTTGAAAGAGAAAATGATCAGTGTCAGGATCGGTACGTAGAGAAACACGTATCCAGCGATCAACCAGGTTTTTCCGAGTTTGCTATCCATGCCTCATAAACCCCGCACGCCGCCGGAATCGGCTTGATATTTGTTGAAGATGGCCAGCGGCACCAGAATCAGCACAACCATGCTCACGGCGACCGCCGATGCCATCGCCCAGTCGTTGTTGCTGAAGAATTCATCCCAGAGCACGCGTCCTATCATCAGCGTGCTGGGCCCGCCCAGCAGTTCGGGAATGACATACTCGCCGACACTGGGTATGAAAACCAGCATGGCGCCGGCGACGATACCGTTTTTCGACAAAGGGACCGTCACCAGCCAGAATGCTTTCCACGGGGTGGCACCCAGATCCTTGGCGGCCTCAAGCAAACGCAGGTCCATCTTCACCAGCGTGGCATAGACCGGCAATATCATGAACGGCACATAGGTATAGACCATGCCTATGGTCATGGAAAAGCCGGTGTACATCATCTTGATCGGATCGTGGATGACATGCAGCCAGATCAGCACGTTGTTGATCACGCCGTTGTCGTCAAGCAGTCCCTTCCAGGCATAAACGCGCAGCAAATAAGAGGTCCAGAACGGCAGCGATACCATCATCAAAAGAGCCGGCCGCATGCTGGCCGGCGATCTCGCCATGAAATAGGCGAACGGGTAGCCTATGACCAGGCAGATAAGGGTGGTGATCGCGGCAAACTTGATTGATGACCAGTAGGTCTCGATGTACAGCGGATCGGAGGCCAGGAACAGGTAATTCGACAGCTTGATGTTGAGATGGAAAATACCATTGGCATAGCTGGTAAGGTCCTGAAAATGAATCCCCAGCGCATCCGTGCTCGATACGCTGATTTTCAGCACCACCAGGAATGGTATGGTAAAGAATATGATCAGAAAGCCGTAGGGGATGCCAATGACGGTGCGTCGTCCCCAGTCGCGCTTGAAGAACTGCACGATACGATTATTGCTGATGCCGTTTGCAATGTTCATTGCCTTTGCTCCTGCGGCTAGTTCGGCAACACGACGACATCGCTGCCGTCCCACCAAGCGTATACCTGCTGGCCGCGCACGAGTTGCGTTTCTTCATGGCGAGCCGAGTTTTCTCTGGAAGCCTTGATTTCCATGCCGCTATCCAGCCTGACGTGGAACAGCGTGAACTTGCCGAAGTAGGCTATCCCGTCTATTGTTCCGCGAGCAGCGTTATAGCCGTTTTCCGCCGCAGACTCGCGCTGGTCTATGGTTGGCTCATGGTTCTGCAGGGATATCTTCTCGGGACGCAGCGCGATACTCACCTGCATGTCTAACGTGCCGGTAATGCCGTGATTGACGTAATGGCGGCACTCCGGCGTATCAATGAGCACATGATCCGGTTTATCAGCGACAACCTTGCCCTTGAACAGGTTCACATCGCCGATAAAACCCGCCACGAACACGCAACTGGGCGTCTCGTATATCTCGCGTGGGTGTCCGACCTGCAGAAAACGGCCTTCCTGCATGACGGCGATACGGTCAGCCATGATCATCGCTTCTTCCTGGTCATGCGTCACCATTGCGCAGGTAACCCCCACACTTTTGATAATATTGACCAGTTCGAACTGCGTTTCCTCACGCAGTTTTCGATCCAGCGCCCCGAGCGGTTCGTCAAGCAGCAGCAGTTTGGGACGTTTTGCCAAACAGCGTGCCAGCGCGACACGCTGCTGTTGGCCTCCCGAGAGTTGATGCGGCTTGCGCTTGGCATATGGTTTGAGTTTGACTATGCCCAGCATTGTTTCGACGCGTTCGGCAATCTGATCTTTGGGCATGTGGTCGCGCTTGAGGCCGAACGCGACGTTCTCCCATACGGTCAGGTGGGGAAACAACGCATAGGACTGGAACATCATGTTGATCGGACGCTCATATGGCGGCATCTTCGCAATATCGTCCCCATCGAGGTACATATTGCCTGAGCTGGGCATCTCGAAGCCTGCCAGCATCCTGAGGAGTGTCGATTTGCCGCAACCCGAGGAGCCGAGTAGCGCAAATATTTCGCCCTTCCTGATATCGAGTGAAACATTATCGACTGCGACCACTTCGTCGAAATGCTTGCTCAACCGGTCAATCCTGATGAACCGTGAATCATCTCCGCGACCTGTAGAGTTCGCAACAGAATCTGCCATGCCCTGCGTCCCTTTCCCCTTGTGTGGTTGTGGTGGAGTGGCCACAACAGTCACTCCCTCTTGCTGCCCGAATATCAGAGGCCGGTCCTGAACTTCGTGTAGAGGCGCGTGCGCAGACGGCGAATGTCGATAGACACCATGTCGGGCGGAACCATCCTGGCCAAATCTTTGGGTTTCATGAATACTGCCCGGTCCGCCAGAATTTTAGGGTTAATGTACTTGGCCGCACTCGGCACCGGGTTGGCGTAGAACACCTTGTTCACCAAGCCGGCGTTGACTTTTGGACGATAAATGTAACTCATCCACTTGTATGCGTTTGCCACGTGCGGCGCATCGGCCGGGATAGCCATTGTGTCAAAAAACAATATGGCGCCAGTCTTGGGCAACAACACCCGAATGTTCACACCGTTGTTTGCCTCTTTTGCCCGCCTTTGTGCAATGCTCATGTCGCCATTCCAGCCGAGCGACACACACAGGGCTCCGCTGGCCAGGTCGTTGATGTAGCCGGATGACGAAAACAGGGTGACGTAAGGGCGAATCTTGTCAAGCAGCCTGGCCGCTTCCCGGTAATCAGCGGGATCGTTGCTATAGGGCGGCTTGCCCAGATAGCGCAGTGCGGCCGGGAAGACTTCGTCGCCGGAGTCAAGCATCGATACGCCGCATGACTTGAGTTTGCTGATGTATTCGGGTTTTAACAACAGATCCCATGCATTGTCCGGCATGGGCAGGTTGCCCAAAGCTGCCTTGACCTTGTCAACGTTGATGCCGATGGTGGTGATTCCCCACAACCAGGGTACCAGGTACTGGTTGCCGGGATCTATGGTCGCCAGGTTCTTCATGACGTATGGATCAAGGTTTCGGTAGGTGGTTATCTTGCTTTTGTCCAGTTTCATGAAGAGGCCGCCTTCAAGCTGTAACTTGGCCCAATTCGATGAGGGCACGACAATATCGTAACCCGTGTTCCCGGCCAACAGCTTGGCCTGCAGTGTTTCATTGCTATCGAATGTATCGTAGTGAACCTTGATGCCGGTTTCCTTTTCGAAGTTTTTTGTTGTGTCGTTACCGATGTAATCCGACCAATTGTAGATATTGAGCACATTGTCTTCGCCGGCTACAGATAAACCCGGTACGCCAAGAGACAACAAGACTGTTGCCACCACAGCACCAAACAGTCCCGCTCGATTCTTCAGGTTGCTACCGAACATAATATTTTCCTTGGTTGCATCGGTTAATTAAAGCCCAACACCTCAGGCGCCTAACGCCCCAAGCGATAGACATGAAATAGACATGAATGAAAACCTGCCCCGCGACCTCTGCTCCAGGTCGCAATCACATCACGGTTTACGGGAATGCAAGTTTTGCGCCATCTTTCCCATACATCCAGCAACTGCCATCAATTATACTTGCCCAAATAAATCAAAAACCAGTGAATCGCAAAACTTGAAGAAAGTTCTGGCCCGGAAAAATAAACACAACATGCTATTTTATATGAACTATTCTACTTTGTAAGCGATAATTTGATTCTCCACCGGAATCGGCAATCAAGCTAATGACCACTCGAGCAATTTTAATGGCGCCCCATATTTCAGCCATGTACCGGGGTTGATCCCGCCTCAAATTCATGCGCCTGATCGCCCGTTGCACTTCGCCGAAACGGCGCTGTTACACCGCGCCCAAGTTTATTTCGCAACGAAGTCTTGCCTTCATTGCAGGCACAATTGAGGGAATGAGTAATGAAGTTTCAATTTGGCTGTTGAAATCAGGTGGCGAGAACTGAGAAGGTGATGAATTCAGATCGCTAGTCGGAATCTTTGCAGCCGAACCGGCTTCTCCCGTTGCTGATGCAATATTTTCGGACCGATAATTGGAGCGTTGCGAATGGTTGCCTAAGCGGCTGCAACCCGTCAGAAAATTGCTAAGCGAGTTGGGTCTCGCCAGGCAGATTCTTTACATGTTCAATTGGTTTAACATTGTAGCGAGCCGTGCAAAAAATATTGTTTTTGGCAAATTATCGCGATAACCGTCCATAATATTTACAACTGTCACTTAGGAGATTCGATGAAACCAATCAAAACCGATAATGCACCTGCGGCAATCGGGCCGTATTCCCAGGCAATTGCCTCGGGCGCACTTTTGTTCACCTCCGGGCAGATACCGCTTCGTCCGGATGGCAGTTTGGTGGCAGGCGGAGTCGAGGTGCAAACGCAGCAGGTCCTTGATAATTTGCGCGCGGTAATCGAAGCTGCCGGTGCCACATTGGGGCAAGTGGTAAAGACCACCGTGTTCCTCAAAAACCTGGAGGATTTTGCCGCAATGAACGGCATATATGCGGCGACATTTGGTAGTCATTGCCCTGCACGTTCCACAGTGCAGGTCGCAAGATTGCCAAGGGATGTGCTGGTTGAGATCGAGGCGATCGTCTCGCTGTCCTGACAGGGATTCGTGTTGTTTTCATGAAGCATGACATCAATTTCATCGGCTTGATCTTGCCTGCTGTGGGTAACCGCATATGCATGGATGCCGTGCTTGTGGGTGTGCAGTCACGGAGCTGGATAGAGTAGGCCTGGCACAGGCGCTGCCCAGGCATGAAACTGTTGCAGCAGCACTGTTATTGTACCAAGCAGTAGCTTTCTTTTTGACAATCATGCGGGTGGTTGACCGACCCGTCCGTATATCTGGTTTGGAGGATTTATGCCTATCAAGTTGAATCATCCGTCACTCCTCAGGCAGGCATCGGCCTGGCTGGGCGGGCAATGGGTGGGTGCCGATTCCGGCGCAACCTTCAATGTCAGAAACCCGTCCGGTGGGGAAACGATTGCACGGGTACCGATGATGGGGCGTGCCGAAACGGAACGCGCGATCGCCGCTGCGGCAGCGGCGCAAAAAGAATGGCGGGTGCTTGCCGCAAAGGAACGTTCCGCGCTGCTTAAAAAATGGTTCGAGCTGATCATGCAGCATCAGGAGGATCTGGCGCATATCCTGACCGCCGAGCAGGGCAAGCCGCTGGCCGAGGCGCGTGGAGAAATCGCTTATGGCGCCAGCTTCATCGAGTGGTTTGCCGAGGAGGCGAAGCGGGTTTACGGTGAGGTGATCCCATCGCCGCTCAACGACAGACGCCTGGTCGTGTTGAAGCAACCGATCGGCGTCACGGCGGCGATTACGCCGTGGAATTTCCCGACCGCGATGATCACCCGCAAGGCGGCGCCGGCACTGGCGGCGGGTTGCACGATGATCGTAAAGCCCGCTGAGCAGACGCCCTTGTCGGCACTCGCACTGGCGGTGCTGGCAGAAGAAGCCGGGATTCCGGGCGGCGTGTTTCAGGTGATTACCGGGGATGCGCGGCAAATCGGCGCAGCCATTTGCGAAAGTCCTGTGGTGACCAAGTTGTCATTTACCGGCTCGACCGAAGTGGGGCGCATCCTGATGCGCCAGAGTGCGGATACGATCAAGAAACTCTCGCTCGAGCTGGGCGGCAATGCACCCTTCATCGTGTTCGACGATGCGGATCTGGACGCCGCGGTTGAAGGCGCCATCGCCAGCAAATATCGCAACGCCGGACAAACCTGCGTGTGCGCCAACCGGCTGTTCGTGCAGGACGGCGTGTTTGATGCGTTTGCCCAAAAACTGGCTGTTCGCGTCGCGCAGCTGCAGGTGGGTGACGGACTTTCGGCCGGCGTGACGCAGGGGCCGCTGATCGATGAGGCGGCGCTGGCCAAGGTGGAAAGCCATGTCGCGGACGCGATTGCCAAGGGGGCCAAACTGGTTGCCGGAGGCAAGCGCCATGCGCTGGGTGGCACTTACTACGAACCCACCATACTGGCTGACGTGAGTCCGGATTCGATGATATTCCGCGAGGAGACCTTCGGGCCGGTGGCACCCCTGTTCCGCTTCAAGACCGATGATGAAGTCATTGAGCTGGCCAATCGCACCGAGTTCGGTCTGGCTTCATATTTTTTCAGTCGCGACATCGGGCGAATCTGGCGTGTTGCGGAAGCGCTCGAATATGGCATGGTCGGCGTCAACACCGGCATCATTTCCACCGAGGTCGCTCCATTTGGCGGTGTCAAGCAGTCCGGTTTGGGACGCGAGGGTTCGCACCACGGCATCGATGAATATCTGGAAATAAAATATGTTGCCATGGCCGGGTTGTAGCTCCGGTCGGTAAAGTGTTTACGAGGTGAGATATGAGTGCAGTAAATAGCACGGTGCCCAAGCCTTCGAAAAGGTCTCCGCTGACGGTGCCGCACATGGATGTCGATTGCATCCCGTTTTACCTGCTGTACCGCTGCGCACTTTACCGGTTGGGATCGTGTATGCGATCCGGTCGGGGTGAAGGTAATCAAACTTCCCCCAAACTGCTATCAATTAAGTTTGTGCATGGGTCCCGGTGAGATCATGCCGCTTTGCCGAGTATCTGTTGCTGCTGATGAATTTCATGCTGGTGCGCTGCCCATTGCTGTTCATCTTTAAGATATCGGGTAAAGTCCAATCCCTTGTCTCCTTCGGCTGCTATCGACGCGAGTGCTTCGGCAATACAGCTGAAGATACGATCGATCTCGTTCTTCTCGATCGTGAGCGGGGGCGAGATCGCGAGCACATCCCCGGTATGGCGGACCAGCACGCCCATCTCGTAACATTTCAGATAGGTGGCAAAAGCCAGGGCACCGGGTTTATCCGGAGTCGGTTCCAGTTCGATGCCGGCCACCAGACCAATATTACGGACGTCCCTGACAAACGGTATTCCCTTGAGGGTGTGTGCGGCCTGTTCGAAGTGGTTGCTTAAACCGGCCGCACGCCCGACCAGCTTTTCGGCAATGAAGATATCGTTCGTCGCGATGGCTGCAGCGCAGGCAATCGGATGGGCGGTGTAGGTGTAGCCATGCGGCAGTTCGATTGCGTTGGCAGGGCTGTTGGACATGAACGCGTCGTGGATCTCGCGCTTGACCGCCACCGCGCCCATCGGAACCGCGCCGTTGGTCAGCCCTTTGGCACAGGTGAGGATGTCCGGCACGACACCGAAGTAGTCGGACGCGAAGCGCGCCCCCAGCCGGCCGAATCCGGTGATGACTTCGTCGAAGATCAGCAGGATGCCGTATTTGTCGCAGATCTCGCGCAGACGCTTAAGGTAGCCCTGTGGTGGTAGAACCACGCCTGCCGAACCCTGCATCGGTTCGACGATCAGCGCGGCGATGGTCGCGGGGTCGTGCAGCGTGGTGATGCGTTGTTCGAATTCGTTGGCCAGCTCAATTCCGCCGTCCTTGGGCAAGCCTCGGGTAAACGCGTTGCGGCCGATATCCAGCGGATGCCGGATGTGGTCCACGCCGGCCAGTCCGTTGCCGAACGATTTGCTGTTGCCGGCAATTCCGCCAACCGAAACGCCGCCAAAATTGACCCCGTGGTAGCCGCGCTCGCGGCCGATCAGCTTGTTGCGCAGCGGGTTGCCGGTCACGCGATGGTAGGCCAGCGCAATTTTGAGCGCGGTGTCGGCCGATTCGGAACCGGAGTTGGTGAAGAAGATCCGGTCCAGTCCGGCCGGCATGAATTGCGCGAGCCGTTCGGCAGCCTCGAAAGCGAGCGGATGGCTGTTCTGGAACGCGGGTGCATAGTCCAGCGTGCGCAACTGGTGCGCAACCGCGCTGGCAATTTCCTCGCGGCCATGGCCGGCCGCCACGCACCATAACCCGGCCGTTCCATCCAGCAAGATGCGGTCGTCGATCGTGGTGTAGTAGTTGCCTTTTGCCGCCTTGAACAGGCGCGGCATGCTCTTGAACTGGCGGTTTGCGGTAAACGGAAGCCAGTAATGGTCGAGATTGGGTAAGCTGGCCATGGTCACTCCTGTATTAATAGTGATGCGGGCCTCGACCTGTTTCCCCAAACAACTACTCAGCCCTGCACCCAGGCCCTGGCTTCCTGATAATCCGTAAACACGCGTATATCGGCATCGACGAAGTTGCGCGACAGCCATGCCGTCCAGGTGAGCCACTGGTTGCTGGTGACAACGGCGATCTTGGTAAAGTCATGGTTGTGTTCGCGGCGGAAAAACTTGATCTCTTCCCAGGCCACGTCGATGGTGTAGCCGACCATGGCGCGCAGGTCGAACAAAAGATCCAGTTCGCCGGGGGATTTCAGTTTGTAGAGCGTCTGTTCCTCGAAAGCCTTGAAGTCGGCGATGGTGAATTCGCCGAGCACAGCCACGTTGACGAGATTTTCGGTTTGTTCGATGGTGATCATTATTGCTGCTCCTTATTTATTGTTTTGGAGACGTATGCTGCGGTGTCAGCCATAAGCTTAACACACCGCCCGCGATGATGAGTGCCATGCCCAGCCAGCTGATCAGCGGCAGTACTTCATTCCACAACAGCATGCCGAACAGGCTGGCGAACACGATGGTGCTGTATGCCAGGCTGCCGACCACCAGCGTGTTGCCGGTACGGTATGCGTGCGTCATTGCAAGTTGCGCGAATGTCGCGGTGCTGCCCAGTCCAAGCAGGATGGTGAAGCCATGCGGGGTGATTGGATGCGGCGTGTCGAACAGCATCCACACGCCGCTGCAGACCGAAGCGGTCAGGCTGAAGTAGAACACGGTGCGCAGCACCGGCTCGCCGAGGATGCCGAGCTGTTTGACGTTGATGTAGGCGATGCCGGCGAGAAATCCCGAGGCCAAACCCAACAGGCCGGACAGCAATTGTTCGCGTTGCATGGTCGGGTGCAACAACAGCACCACGCCGCAGAAACCCAGCCCGATCGCGGCTGTCATCGGCAGGTGGAATTTGTCCCTGTACACGACCGTCGTAAACAGGGTGAGGAACAGCGGTGAGGTGTAGTTGAGCGTGACCGCTGTGGCAAGCGGCAGCACAGTGATGCAGTAGAAGTACAGCCAGAGCGCGATCGTTCCGGAAATGCCGCGCCACAGATGGGCGCGCCAATGTTGCGTGACGATGCTGACGCGCTGTGATCGCATTATGCCGTAGACCAGCAGCAGTCCGAGGAACGAGCGGTAGAATACCAGTTCGATATGCGAAAAGTACGGGTCGCCCAGTTTGACGAACACACTCATGCAGCCGAACAGCAGTCCGGCGACCAGCATCCACAGCGGGCCGGTTTTTTTTGTCATTCCGGCGGTATCGATTAGAGGTGTGATGAAAGATTGCGGCGCAGATATTCGTGGAAGTGCAGCATGCCGTCTTCGGTGGGTGACTGGTACGGGCCGTGTTCTTCGATGCCTCGCTGGTACAGCGATTTTCGGCCCCGGTGCATGCGCAGGCAGATCGTGTCGTCTTCCACCGCGGTTTCGTTGTAGGCTTTTTGTTCCGCTTCGACATATTCGCGTTCGAACAGCACGATATCCTCAAGGTAATAGAATTCGACGATGTTGGTGCAGGCCTCCGGGCCGCGCGGAACAAGGGTGCTGATGACCAGTGTGCCGGGATACCACTCGACCATGATGTTGGGATAATAGGTCAGCCAGATTGCGCCGTACCTGGGCAACCTGTCGCCGTGATAGCGCAACACCTGTTCCTGCCACTTGGCATAAACATCGCTGCCGGTCTTGCGCAGCCCGTTGCGGATGCCGACGGTCTGCACGCTGTATTGTTCGCCGAATTCCCACTTGAGGTCGTCGCAGTCCACGAAATTGCCGAGGCCGGGATGGAACGGCACGACATGGTAGTCCTCCAGATACACTTCGATGAAGGTCTTCCAGTTGAACGCGTATTCGTCCACCTGCACACGATCCAGCATGTAGCCGGAAAAGTCGATATCCTGCATCACGCCAACTTTGGCCAGATCTTTTGCTACATCGCGCTTGCCGGCAAACAGCAGGCCGTTCCAGTTTTGCAGTGGCGATTTGCTCAGGTTCAGGCAGGGGTTTTGCGGGAAATGCGGCGCGCCGAGCAGTTCACCGTCGGTCTTGTAAGTCCATCGATGCAGCGGGCAGACGATGTGTTGCGTGTTGCCACGGCCTTCCAGCATGATCGCCTGGCGATGGCGGCAAATATTGCTGAGCAGTTCCACGCCGTTCTGATTGCGCACCAGCAACTGTGCCGCACCTTCCAGAACATGGTAGTCGCCGGGATTCGGGACCATCAGTTCATGGCCGACATAATTTGGTCCTTGTTCGAACAGCAGGCGCTGCTCGACTTCCATTGCTCTGGAATCGAAGTACCAGTTGAGCGGTGGCTGGATCGGAACCCGGGTGAGTTGTTTGATGTTGGCGATTTCAGACATGCCGTGAATGTGGTTGTGTTGCGGTGGAGAGGGGATTGTCCCCGAAATTAATTGGTGGGGCAACAAAAATTGGCCCTGCCGGAGTGGGTTGGGTAAAATGAGCCCCTTTAGCAAGCAATGATTCTGTGGATATATCCCCTTCACGTTATGGTGACGATCAATAGGCCATATTATCGTTGTCTGCAATGGTAATAATGTTCAATATAAACCGCACCCTCGCCTAATCTCGATCAGGATATGAATTTAACATCATTCACAAGTAAAGGTAGCTATGGCTGGAAAATCACAGAAAACTTCAAGCTTCGAGTCGGCAATGGCCGAGTTGGAGAAGATCGTCGCCGAAATGGAGGGGGGCAAGCTGTCGCTGGAAGATTCGCTGGCTGCCTACAAGCGTGGCGCGGAGTTGTTGTCGTTCTGCCGCACCCGCCTCGAAGAAGCCCAACAGCAGGTTCGTGTGCTTGAGGACGGCGTGCTGAAAGATTTTTCCGCTGCGGGTGGATCAGGACAATCTTGATGCGCGAGGATTTTCAGGGCTGGATCGCCGCGCAGCAGACACGCTTCGAGGATGTGCTGCGCGAGTCGTTGCCGCGTGCCGATGTTGCCCCGCAGCGATTGCATGAGGCGATGCGCTATGCGGTGCTGGACGGCGGCAAACGCGTGCGGCCGTTGCTGGTGTTTGCCGCGGGCGAACTGGCCGGTGCCGCGGCGGGGCGGCTGGATATAGCGGCAGCCGCAGTCGAGCTGATCCATGCCTATTCGCTGGTCCATGACGATATGCCGTGCATGGACGATGATGTACTGCGCCGCGGCAAGCCGACCTGCCATGTGCAGTATGACGAGGCGACCGCGCTGCTGGTCGGCGACAGTCTGCAAACGCTGGCGTTTCAACTGCTCGCGGAACATCGACTGAGCGATGATGCGCAGCGCCAGCTGGAAATGATCAAATTGCTGGCGGTGGCCTCCGGTTCCCGCGGCATGGCGGGCGGGCAGGCAATTGACCTCGCCAGCGTGGGCAAGCCGCTCACCCTTCCCGAACTGGAATTCATGCACGTACACAAGACCGGCGCGTTGATCCGTGCGGCGATCCTGCTGGGAGCACACTGCGGTACGGTCTCATCGGCGCAATTGGATAAGCTGGACCATTTCGGCAAGTGGATCGGCTTGGCATTCCAGGTCGTGGACGATGTGCTGGACTGCGAAGCGGATACCGCCACGCTGGGAAAAACGGCGGGAAAAGACGCGGATAATGCCAAACCGACTTACGTCAGCCTGCTCGGTATACATGGCGCGCGCGACATGGCGCATCGTTTGCACAGGGAAGCATTGCAGGCTTTGGCTGGTTTTGGCGATGCCGCACAACGGTTGCGCGAACTTGCCGATTTCATCGTTTTGCGAAAGTTCTGATGTACAAGTTACTTGACACCATCAATAGTCCGGACGAATTGCGTGCCCTGGATCGAGACCAGCTGCCGCAGTTGGCGAGTGAGTTGCGCGAGTTCCTGGTTGAATCGGTCAGCAAAACCGGCGGGCACCTGTCTTCCAATCTTGGCACAGTCGAGTTGACCATCGCACTGCACTATATATACGACACGCCTGAAGACAAGCTGGTCTGGGATGTGGGGCACCAGACCTACGTTCACAAAATACTGACCGGCCGGCGCGAGGCGATGAGCCGTTTGCGCATGGCGGGCGGCATCTCCGGCTTTCCGAAACGCGAGGAAAGCCCGTATGACACCTTTGGCACCGGGCATTCCAGCACCTCGATCTCCGCAGCGCTGGGCATGGCGGTAGCGGCGCAATTGCAAGGCTCCACCCGGCGTGCCGTGGCAATCATCGGCGATGGCGCGTTGAGCGGCGGCATGGCCTTCGAAGCGCTGAACAACGCCGGTGCGATGGATGCGAATCTGCTCGTCATCCTTAATGACAACGATATGTCCATCTCTCGGCCGGTCGGGGCACTGAACAATTATCTGGCCAGGCTGATGTCGGGACGCTTCTATGCGGCGATGCGGCGCGGCAGCGAGAAGGTGTTGAAAGGAATGCCGCCGGTGCTGGAATTTGCCAAGCGCGCCGAAGAGCATTTCAAGGGTATGGTGATACCCGGCACACTGTTTGAGGAATTCGGCTTCAATTACATCGGCCCTATCGACGGGCATGACCTGGATGTGTTGCTGGATACGCTGAAAAATATCCGCAAGCTGAGCGGCCCCCAGTTCCTGCATATTGTCACGCAAAAGGGCAAGGGCTACGCGCTGGCAGAGGAAGATTGCCTGCTGTATCACGGTGTGAGCAAGTTCGATCGCACCCGGGGTATCGTTCCCAAACCAGTCCAGACCAATGTCGAAGGACAAATTGCCAAACCGACTTACACGCAAGTGTTCGGCCAGTGGCTATGCGACATCGCAGCCCTTGACGAACGTGTAGTGGGCATCACGCCTGCGATGAGCGAAGGCTCGGGACTGGCGAAATTTGCCGAGCTGTATCCGGACCGCTATTTTGACGTGGGTATCGCCGAACAACATGCGCTGACCTTTGCCGCGGGTTTGGCATGCGATGGTTTCAAGCCGGTGGTGGCGATCTATTCGACTTTCCTGCAGCGCGCTTACGACCAGCTTATCCACGACATTGCGATACAGCGCCTGCCGGTGGTGTTTGCGATTGACCGCGCCGGCCTGGTCGGTGCGGACGGGGCAACGCACGCGGGCAGCTTCGACCTTTCCTATTTGCGCTGCATCCCGAACATGACGGTGATGGCACCGGCCGACGAAAACGAATGCCGCCAGATGTTGTACACCGCCATGCAGCTGGATACACCGAGCGCAGTACGTTATCCGCGCGGCACCGGACCCGGGGTGGCCGTCAATCCGGAAATGAGTGCATTGCCCATCGGCAAGGGTGTGTTGCGCCGCGCAGGCAAGCGGATCGCGATTCTGGCATTTGGCAGCATGCTGGCCCCGGCACTGTCAGCCGGGGAGCAGCTCGATGCGACCGTGGCGAACATGCGTTTCATCAAACCGCTGGATGATGAATTAGTCATGCGATTGGCGCGCGAACACGAACTGCTCGTCACGGTAGAAGAAAACACCGTGCAGGGCGGTGCCGGCAGCGCTGTCGCGGAATGTCTGTTGCGGCAAGGCATAAACGTTCCAGTGTTGCAGCTCGGCCTGCCGGACCGGTTCATTGAGCAGGGTGACCATGTACAAATGCTTGCAGCTTGCGGTCTGGATGCCAATGGCCTGATTTTGATGATTAATAAAAAATTAACCTAGTAATACTGTCGGGATTGGTTATAATATTTCGCCAACTTGATCGAAGAGGAATTCAGCCATGAATAGTCCCAAGCCAGATTTTATTCCCGATGTGCAAAGCTCAGTTGATACACGCCATCTTGCGATCGATCGGGTCGGCATCAAGGGTATACGCCATCCGGTGAAGGTAAAGGACAAGAGCGTCGGTGTGCAGCACACGATCGCCACATTCAACATGTATGTGCATCTGCCGCACAATTTCAAGGGCACACACATGTCGCGTTTCGTCGAGATTCTGAACCAGCATGAACGCGAAATCTCTGTGGAATCGTTTGAGAAAATCCTGGGCGAGATGGTAACCCGTCTGGAAGCGAAATCCGGATACATAGAGATGAGTTTTCCGTATTTCGTGAACAAGACTGCCCCGGTGTCGGGAGTACAAAGCCTGCTCGATTACGATGTCACGCTGATCGGCGAAACGGTAAACGGAAAGCCCCAGGTCACGATGAAAGTGCTGGTGCCGGTCACCAGCCTGTGCCCGTGTTCGAAGAAAATTTCCGAGCGCGGCGCGCATAACCAGCGTTCGCATGTCACGCTGTCGATACGCACCAACGAGTTCGTCTGGATCGAGGACGTGATCCGCATTGCAGAAGAACAGGCCTCCTGCGAACTGTACGGTTTGTTGAAGCGCCCCGACGAGAAATTCGTCACCGAACTTGCTTATGACAACCCGAAATTTGTCGAGGACATGGTGCGCGATGTGGCGGCGGTGCTGGATGCGGATAAACGCATCGATGCCTACGTGGTCGAGTCGGAGAATTTTGAATCGATACACAACCATTCGGCTTATGCGCTGATCGAGCGGGACAAGACAAAAGAATAATAAGGACCAAAGATCAAGAGGCAAAGACCGAGAAATCTGCCTGTTCAGGGTTTTCGATCCCGACAACTTGCTGCCAGATCATGACATTAAACCCATCGCCATCTTTCGTTTCGACTTTATCGAGTGCTCAGCCTGCTTCGATTCTTTGAGGTTGTTGAATGATATATGTCAGAAAAAATTGGGCTGACTGCTGGTAGATATAACGTTTGACTCCAAAATAATTGGATAGCTGATTGAGGCTCGATGATGGATATCAAAATGTACCAAGATGTTGTATTGCCAACAGTTACGCTTTTAATTACTGCGGTAGGCGGTTTTGCGACGATATATGTTTTTTTTCAAAACAGCCAACTAAAAAGGGCCGAATGGCTTTATTCACTTTTTGAAAAATTCTTCTATGATGAAAAATATTCTGAAATTCGTAGAATTATTGATTATGCACATGAAGGTGAGATTGATAGGTTAATTAATGGCTTAGCTTCAGAAAAAGAACATGGGCTGGAAGAGCAGCTGGTCAATTATCTGAACTTTTTTGAATTCATCGCAAATTTGTGGTTGCTCAAACAAGTGCCATTGCTTGAAATTAAAATGATGTTTGAGTATTACATCCTGAAGCTTGAAGAGCATGATTTCATCATGGATTACATAAATAAATATGGGTTTGAAGGTGTTGCGAAATTAGTTCAGGAGGTCAAGCGTGGCTAACCCCATTAAGAACTATTTATTTGTTTATGGAACATTGAGGCGTGATGGCGATAATGATATGTACAAGCTTCTTGCAAGGCATGCGAGATTTCTGTGCGATGGTTGGTTTAACGGGAAGTTGTATAACGTTACTTATTATCCATGTGCTGTACCGTCTGATATACCGGAAGATAAAGTTTATGGCGAAGTATATGAGTTGCTTGAACCTGAATATATCCTTCAGAAACTGGATGACTATGAGGAGTGCAGCGAAAAATTTCCTCCTCCCAGAGAATACCGCAGAGAAATCAGGAGTATTCATATTGCTAATGATGATGTAATCGATGCATGGATCTATATCTACAATTATGACGTTGGAAATTTGCGTCAAATAAAGTCGGGAGACTTTTTTAATCAATAATTCAGATGGTCTTTCCTGCGATGCACTACACGTTGTTCTTTTGGATGATTTTTTAAGACGCGTGTTCAAAGCACTCAGTACAAAACTTGATTCATCCCCAACATGAAACCTGTCGCCATCTTTCGTCACAAAAACATAGAAGGTCCCGGTTACCTCGCTCATTTCCTTGATGAGCGGCAAATTCCGTGGCAACTGATCGCGATCGATGCCGGCGATGCCGTCCCGCAAGATGCTTCGGCTTATGCAGGGCTGGTTTTCATGGGTGGGCCGATGAGCGTCAACGATGACCTGCCGTGGATACCCCAGGTGTTGGCAGTGATTCGCGATGCGGTCGCCAAAGATGTCGCGCTGCTGGGGCATTGTCTGGGTGGACAGCTGATATCCAAGGCATTGGGCGCGGTGGTGTCCCGCAACGCGGTTAAGGAAATCGGCTGGGGTGAAGCAAGCGTGTCGGATAACCGTGTCGCGCGCTCATGGTTTGGCGACTGCCAACACTTTGTCGCTTTCCACTGGCATGGCGAGACCTTCGCGCTTCCGCAAGGTGTGACACACCTGCTTTCCAGCCCCTACTGCCATAATCAGGCCTATGCGGTCGGGAAACATCTGGCGATGCAATGTCATGTCGAGATGACCGCCGAAATGATCGAGGTCTGGTGTGCGGCGGGTGCGGATGAAATTGCGGCGAGCAGCAGCCCGGCAGTGCAATCCGCCCACGAAATCAAGCGGCGAATGAACGAGTACTTGCCACGTTTGAATAGCATGGCAGAACAATTGTACGGACACTGGATCAAGGGCTTGTCCGGTTAGCTGTCGCGCCGAGAAGTGATTTGTTGCAATACGCCCGCATGGATATAATCGCGCGTTGCCGCTGCAATGGGAACAAGAAATATCCAAATATCTTAAGGAGTATTCCATGAACAGAATGATCGCGTTGGCCTGCCTCGGTTTTGCATTTGCTGTTTCTGCTCCGGCTTTCGCCGGTTCCCAGCAGGACAAGATGAGGGGGTGTAATGCAGAAGCCAGGTCAGATAACCTCAAAGGTGCTGAGCGCAAGGCATTTATGAAAAAATGCCTTAAAAAAGATTATGTGTTGAAGACCTCGGCGGTAAAATCCGAAGCAAAGGCAACAGCCAAGGCAGCGGCGCCTTCGGCAAAAGTAAAACAACAGGCGAAGATGAAATCCTGTAATGCGGAAGCCAAAGCAAAAGCACTCAAGGGTGCAGAGCGCAAGAAGTTCATGAGTTCCTGTCTCAAGGGTTAAGCCTGTTTTGCTCAAATAAGAACGCGCCGCAGGGCGCGTTTTTATTTGGGACTGTATAATCCATTCACTTTGCGCGATGGTGCCGCATTCAACATTTGAAGATTGCATGATTAAAAAATTCCTCAAGCGAGTATTCCGCAAGCCTGCCAAAACCAAGTCGGTGGGAAATGCACAGGTTATCCCGTTCAGATTGCATGGTGTGGCGCGCGAGCAGATCAGCTATGGTGCACTCAAGGTTACCGACGGCCTGCAAGCAGCCGGCTATCAGGCCTACGTGGTCGGCGGTGCGGTCCGTGATTTGCTGTTGGATCGCACACCCAAGGATTTCGATATCGCTACCGATGCCACTCCGGAGGAGGTGCGCCGAATATTTCGTCGTGCACGCATCATCGGGCGGCGCTTTCAGCTGGTGCATGTGATGTTCGGCGAGGAAGTGGTCGAGGTGTCGACTTTCCGCCGCATGATCGAAGCTGAAGACGCGCAGACCGACGAGCATGGGCGCCTGTTGCGCGACAACGAATTTGGCGACCAGGAACAGGATGCGGCGCGCAGGGACTTTACCGCCAACGCGCTGTTCTACGATCCGTCCACTCAGGAGATATACGACTTTCACGGCGGTTACGCCGACACCCGCAACCGCCTGTTGCGCATCATCGGCGATCCGCTGGTGCGCTACCGCGAAGATCCGGTGCGCATGCTGCGTGCGGTGCGTTTGTCCGCCAAGCTGGGTATCAAGCTGGACGCGGCAACTGCCGCACCGATAGCCGGCATGAAATCCCTGCTCGACAATGTGCCGAAGGCGCGTTTGCTCGATGAGGTGCTCAAGATGCTGTTGTCGGGCCATTCGCTGGAGTGCATCCAGAAGCTGCGCAAAATGAATCTGCATCATGGCCTGTTGCCTTTGCTGGACGTGATTTGGGAACAGCCGTTGGGGGAAAAATTCATCATGCTGGCGTTGCGCAATACAGACGAGCGCCTCAGTCAGGACAAGACGGTGTCGCCGGCGTTCCTGTTTGCCGCTTTGCTTTGGCATGAAGTGCTGGCAGCGTGGAATCTGCGTGTTCAGCATGGCGAACGCCCGGTGGGTGCAATGCACGAGGCGATGGACGAGGTGTTGGCCAGGCAGCGGGCGCAACTCGCGATACCGCACCGCCAGGATGCAGTGATGAAAGAGATATGGCTGATGCAGCAGCGTTTCGAACAACGCACCGGACAACGTCCGTTCCGCTTGCTCGAACAGCCTCGTTTCCGCGCCGGATTCGACTTTCTGTTGCTGCGCTGCGCCAGCGGGGAAGTGGATGGTGAGCTCGGTTTGTGGTGGGACGAATTCCAGGATGCCAGTGCCGAGCGCCGGGCTGAAATGTTGCAGCCGGAAGTCAGCGGCGAAAAAAAGCGCCGCCGCCGAAAGCCGCGCAAAAAATCCGAGCCGGCAGCCGGGGCTGAATTTGCAGCGGATGAGAATTCGGCATAATTCTGGAAACCATTTTCAACGCCATGCCACACATCGCCTTTATCGGACTCGGCAGCAATCTCGAGGATCCGTGCAGCCAGCTGCAGCGGGCCTTTGCTGACCTTGACCGGTTACCCGGCACGCGGTTGACAGCCAAGTCTTCGCTATATCGCAGTGCCCCGCTGGATTGCCCGGATCTGCCCGATTTCCAGGCGCAGCCCGACTTCGTGAATGCGGTCGCGAAAATTGAAACGGCCCTGGCGCCGCAAGCATTGTTGGAGGCCCTGCTTTCGATCGAGCATCAGCACGGCCGGGAACGCACTTTTCGCAACGCGCCGCGCACGCTCGATTTGGATGTGCTGTTGTATGACGATTTGCAGCTGCACGAACATGGTCTGACTATCCCCCATGCGCAGATGCATGCACGCGCATTCGTATTGCAACCCTTGCTGGAAATTGCCCCGGATATCAGCCTGCCCGGCATCGGCAAGGCAGAACTCGCGCTGGAAAAATGCCGGGATCAGGTGTTGGACAGGATATGCAATGCTGTTTGACCGGTATCGCTACGTGGTGGTGGAAGGGCCGATAGGTGTCGGCAAGACCAGTCTCGCCCTGCGTCTCGCGCAGCATATCGGTTCAGCCACGCTGCTGGAGAAGCCGGACGAAAATCCTTTTCTTGCCCGGTTCTACCAGGATCCGGCGCGTTATGCGCTGGCCACCCAGTTGTTCTTCCTGTTTCAGCGCGGCAACGAAGTGCGCGATCTTGCGCAAATGGACCTGTTTCGCGAGAGTACCGTGGCGGACTATCTGTTCGACAAGGACCCGCTGTTTGCACGCCTCAACCTGAATGAAGAGGAGTTTGCGCTGTACCAGCAGATATACCGGTCCCTGCAATTGCAGGCGCCCGTGCCGGACCTGGTGATTTATCTGCAGGCCGCGCCCGAGACGCTGGTTGAACGCGTGCACAGGCGGGCACAGCCCTATGAGTCCGGTATCAGCGAAAGTTATTTGTTGCGCCTGTCACAAAGCTACAGCGATTTCTTCTATCATTACGATACGGCACCGGTACTGATGGTAAACAGTGACCATCTGAATTTTGTCGATTTTGATGCGGATTTCAACTTGTTGTTGAAACGTATCGAAGGAATGCGCGGGCCGCGCGAATTTTTTAGCATGGGGGATTGATGCGCACTACGCTGACCAAATTGCAAACCATGAATGGCAAAGGCGAGAAGATTGCCGTGCTGACCTGCTATGACGCGAGCTTTGCTGCATTGCTGGAGGCTCGGGGCATAGATGTGCTGCTGGTCGGCGATTCGCTTGGCATGGTGCTGCAGGGACACGAAACCACACTGCCGGTAACGCTGGCCGACATGGTTTACCACACCGCCTGTGTGGCGCGCGGTTCGAATCAGGTATTCATTGTCAGCGACATGCCTTTTGGTACTTTTCAGATCAGCCCGCAGGAAACTTGTGCCCATGCCGCACAGTTGATGGCTGCCGGGGCGCAGATGGTAAAGCTGGAGGGGGGCGCATCGATGGCCGAGACCGTGCACTTTCTCACCGAACGCGGCATTCCGGTGTGCGGGCATATTGGATTGATCCCGCAATCGGTGAACCAGATGGGCGGCTATCGGGTACAGGGCAAGGATTCCGCTTCCGCCCAAAAAATACTGGAAGATGCCGTCGCGCTGGAACAGGCCGGCGCGGGGATGATCGTGCTGGAAGCAATACCTGCGCTGTTGGCGGCGGAGATCACCGCCGCACTTTCCATTCCCACCATCGGTATCGGCGCAGGCGCTTCCTGTTCCGGCCAGGTACTGGTGCTGCATGACATGCTGGACATCTATCCGGGCAAGAAGGCGCGCTTCGTGAAAAATTACATGCAGGGTGCCGACAGTATCGGGTCAGCGATTGCGAATTACGTTGCCGAAGTAAAGGCAGGCATATTTCCAACTCAGAAACACAGCTTTTGATGCAGGTCGTCTCAACCATTGCCGAATTGCGGGCACGACTGTCCCGCCAAAGCGCAATCGCTTTTGTTCCGACCATGGGAAATCTGCACGAGGGGCATCTCGAGCTGATGCGTCGCGCGCGCGGACTTGGGGGCTGTGTGGTGGCGAGCATATTCGTCAATCCGCTGCAGTTCGGTCCGCATGAGGATTTTGACAGGTATCCGCGCACGCTGGGGAATGACTGTGCCAGGCTGCAGGGCCTGGCAGATGTCGTGTTCGCCCCATCGGTCAGCGAGGTGTATCCCGAGCAGCAGAAAATATTTGTCGAACTGCCGGCTATCGCCGATGAACTTGAAGGCGCCTCACGCCCCGGGCATTTTCGCGGCATGGCGACCGTGGTGCTGAAACTGTTCAACATGGTGCAGCCGCAGGCCGTGCTGTTTGGCAAGAAGGACTACCAGCAATTGCACATCATCCGTCAGATGGTTGTGCAGCTAAATCTCCCGGTAAACATAATCGGCATCAATACGGTCCGAGCTGCGGATGGTCTGGCATTGAGTTCGCGCAACCAGTATTTGAGTCAATCGGAGCGAAACGAGGCTGTTTTTCTGTACCAGATGCTGAAAGAAATGCGCCAGGCCCTGCTGCAGGGTGAGCGAGATGTTGAAGGTTTGCGATTGCGGGCAATAGAACGCTTATCCGGGAGAGGCTGGTCGGTCGATTATGTAGCTGTCCGCAACCGTTCGGATTTTCTGCCGGCAGGCAAGGCCGGATCGGATCCGGCCCAGCGTGACTGGGTGGTGCTTGCTGCAGCCAGATTGGGTAAAACGCGTTTGCTTGATAACGTTGAAATTTGATTGAAATACATACAAGCTGCAGCACTGCATTAACTCATGCCTGATTGATACATGAAAGATCCTGCTTAATCGCGGACAATAGGGATGGATTTGAACGAGGAAATGGCTTTACCTGATGCCTTGGTTATGTCGGCCAGGGTGTATTGGTCGAGCACTTCCAGGAAAGCGGCTTGTGCGTTGAAGACAACGGATTTGAGGCTGCAGGAACGGCTGATCACGCATTTGTTGGTGGCGGGGTTGAAACATTCGAGCAAATCCAGATCGGGTTCAGTTGATCGCACCAATTCACCGACCATAATTTCCTTTGCGGGTTTGGCCAGCTTGAGCCCGCCGTTCCTTCCCCTGCTGGTCATGATATAGCCGTCGAGTCCCAGGTTATGTACCACTTTTACCAGGTGGTTGCGCGAAATCTGGTAAAAGTCGGCGATCTCGGTAATCGTCACATTCTCTTCCTCCTTGCTGGCAAGATAAAGAAGAACTCGCAACGAGTAATCGGTATACAGGGTCAGGCGCATTTCATGCTTTTTTCGGTTAACAAAGTATCGATTGCCGCATTGACGGGAAAGTCACTCCGGACACAACTCAAAATCCAAATCAAGTCGGTGCATTTTTCGTTTTTGTCGCTTTCAGAAGCATCTGGTTGATCTATGTCAGATTTATTGTAACTTTGTCGGCATTAATCTTGACAGTGATAATAACAGGCAATTAAGATGTATTTAGGATATATATTTAAATTGTGTTCGTTAAAAGGCCGTTCGAATATAAACCCTGAAGTGGCATTAATACGGTTGCCGGCGAATTCCGGCAGCGAATTAAAAATAATTTGGAGAGCGAAAATGAGTTTATATGCAGAAATTGGTGGTGAAGCAGCAGTTAACGCAGCAGTGGATATTTTTTATCGCAAGGTCTTGAAGGATGATCGTATCAAGCGTTTTTTTGATGGTGTCGATATGGACAAGCAGGCAGCCAAGCAAAAAGCCTTCCTGACCATGGCTTTTGGCGGCCCGCACAATTACACCGGCATGGACATGAGAAAAGGCCATGCACATCTGGTGAAAATGGGTCTTAACGACTCACATTTTGACGCTGTGGTGGAGGATCT
>DATKVR010000062.1:0-8474 GCA_035529955.1 Gallionella sp. | reverse complement strand
GCAAACTTCTTCGAATCTTCGATCATGATCTGGCGCATTTGATCTGCCGCAGCCGACAATGTTTCTTTGGTCAGTGCCGCGCCGCCCAGGCCCGTCACCGCGCCAATCAGCACATTCATCACTTGCTCTTGCAGTCTCAGCTCGTCTAAATGGATTTGAACGGATATTTTATCAGGCTCGCTCTTGGCGGAGCCAAGTTGCTCATGCAAGGCTTTTCTTTGATCTTGCACATAGTCTGCCACCACCTTGCTTGCCTGCTGCCCGAATGCCTGCGTGATCTGTACCTGCGCATTAATTTCTTTCAGCACTTTGTCTGCATCGAAGATTTTCTGGACGCCGGTTCCGGCATCACCGGTGCGGGCGGCGGTGTTGCCGGCAATGCCGCTGATGCCGGATTGCGTCACGCTGGCAAGATTGCCGTCATCCTTGCCCACACCCGCGCTGGTTCCGCCGGGAGCCAGCTTGTCATCCAGGCCGACCCCGGTGCCCAGACTGACACCGAAGGAGTTGGCGCTGTAGCTGGCATTGTTTTCGATATCGCTGGTTGTAAGCGTTGCGGTGGCGAAGGTGTTGCGGTGGTCAGTGATGGCGTAATCGGTTGAGGCAATCACTGCACCCTTGAGATCGGTGTTGCCGCCCACTTGCACATCGAAACCACCATCGCCGGCCTTGATACCGCTCTGCTCGGTAACGCTGGCGTAAGTGCTGCCGATGTTGCTTTTACCATAGCTGACGCTGGCACCCCCGGGCCCTGCAACAGGGATGGCAACGGCAAAGCCGGAATTTCTTTGCTCGCTTTGGTAAGTGCTGGTGTCTTGCCGGCTTTCGATATTCAGATTGCCGCCGACTTTGGCGATGACCTGGTTGCCGCTTGCGACCGCGCCTGTCAGGGTGGTGTCACTACCCGACCCGATGCTGAGGATGTTGCCAGCATACACATGAGTGTTGGTATAGGTGGCGTCGTTGCCGTCGCTGTTGCCGAGCCCCCGGCTGGCGGCAAGATTGACGGTGAAACCATTGTTCGTGCTGATACCCGCACCGATGCTGTTGCTGCTGTTCATGTTGCTGCTGGTCTGCGTCACGGTATTTTGCGCTGCCAGGAGATTGATGTTGTTGTCTGCCATCAATCTCGTGTCGTGTCCTGCGGTGACATCGCTGCCACGGATGGTGAGGTCGGATTGATTACCCGCTCCCGTCGCGCTGATGTTGATGTTGCTGCCCGCCCTGAGTTGACTGCCCTGGGCTTGGCTCCATGTCTGCGTGCTGGTACTTTCGCTTCGACTGTTACCCATGTTCACATTCAGATCAATGCCGCCCAGGTTGTCGGTAAGGTTGGCACCGTCATTGCCCAAGCCGGATGCGACCGTATTGATTGCACTGTTAATAGACAGGGCGGCATTGGCAGCCGCAAGCGTCTTCATACGCTCAGAGGACGTTTGCTTGGCCGCCGTGTGCATTTGTCGTGTGGTCTGCGCGGCGTTCAATACGGGGCTGCCCAGCGAAGCGGTGATGCCGCTTTGTTTGAATTCACTGGTGGCGACACTGTTGCCGCTGTTCTGAGCGGCGTCGATGCGCGCATTTTGTGCGGTGATGTCGATGCTGCCTTGCGGGCCAAGAATGTCGCTGCCTGTTTGAAAGAAATGTTGCCCGGCAACGATGCTGATATTGCCATTGATGCTGCCCAATGTGCTGGCGGTGTGGGTAGTGCGCTGCTCGGTCAGCGTGTCGGTTTGTTGTTTGCTGCCGAGGGTGACGGAGAGGCCGCCATCGGAGAATAAACCATTGGTTTGTTCGTCCTGGAAGTGGCTGGCTTGAAATGTGTTCCGGGCAGCGTTGATGTTGATGTTGTTATTTGCATGCAACACAACATCGTGTCCAGCAACGATGTCACTGCCTGTAATGTCGACGTTTTTGCCCGATTGCAGGGTTATGCTGTCCCCGTCCAAGTGACTGCCGATGGCCTGCGTTTCGTTGCGCTGGTCACGCGTGGTGGTGGTTGTGCCGGAAAAGAACCCGTTGTATTCTACTCGTGTCTGCTGGAAGAATTGGTGTCGCTCAACCGAGCTGTCGATGTTGATGTCGTTATCGGCAAGAATGTTGAGCTGGCCGCTTTGGCTGCTGAGGATGGCACTGTGCAGGATAACGTTGCCTCCCTGCGCGCTGTTTGCTTCACCTGTGTCATTGGCAGCGGTCAGGGTGATATTACCGCCTGCATTCAGGGTTGTGCCGATCACGGTTTCGTCGTGGCTTTTTTGCTGCACGGCGCCGGTATCAAAGCTCAGCGAATTAGCATTTTTAGTTGCTCCCAGGCTGAGGCTTCCGCCCGCGACAAGTCTGGCATCTTTGCCCACATCAAGTGCAGCAGAGGAAAGGAGAATATTGTTGCCTGCACTCAGGTCCAGGTTGCCGCCGGTTTGGATGCTGCTGCCCAATTGGGTGACGGTGCTGCTTGATGCGTTATAGCGTGAAGTGGTGGAGGTTTCGGTTGCGGTGAGTACGCCCGAGTTCAGGTTGCGCCCGGCGGTGAAGGTGGTATCGCCACCACTGCTGATACTTGCGGCGGTGAGGGCGAGGTCACGGCCGGCGTTGAGGCTCAAGTTGTTGGTCGCGCTGAACACGGATTCAAGTCCCAGTTCGGTACTGTTCACCACGCCTGTCAACGGAGCGGGGGGGCGTCTGAATAGTCCAATATCCAACCCTGTGTTGGGTTGTTCGCCGAGGCGGACGGTGCGAGTGACATCAAGACCGGTGCGCTGATTGACGATGTCGCGTCCTGCAACAAGGCCGACATTCTGGCCGTTGATGTTGCCGGAGCGGTTGAGGATATCGTTGCTGGCGTTAAGTTTGGTCAAGCCCGTGCTGCCAATCACGCCGCCATTGTTGGCGATGTTGTTGGCCCGGAGGATATTGTTGCCGCGTCCCTGAATCAAACCGCTGTTGATAATGCTGTCGCTGGCGTTGATGTGGATGTCGTTTGCGGCGAGCAATGCGCCGCCGGATTTGAGGTCGTCCTGGTGCAAGCGGGTCAAGTACACCTGCGGGGCGAGGACGCGCTCAATTGAGCCGTCCGGTAAGACCACATCACGCTCTTCCATCCAGACGATGTCCCGAGTGAGGGCATTAATTTGTTTTGCGGTAAGGGCAATGCCGGGCACAAGCTGTAGGTCTGTTGCTGTGGTCACGCCCGCATCGAGCAGGGCGATGAATTGTGTTTGGGCATCGGCATACCCGTCAAGGTAGCGGCGGCCGGTTTGTGCGGAGATCTGCTCGCTAACCAGCTTTTGCTCATAAAATCCATCGCCTAGACGCTTTTGGATTTGCTGCGGGTCGAGCACCAAACGGTTCAGCATGTAATCGCTGGAGACAAAGTTCTGGTAGCTGGTGAAGCGCGGATCGGTGACCACGAGGTACGGTTGGCCGGGATGGGTGCTATACAGTCCGCCGGTCGGGACGGTCAATGGGGGAAGTGCAGCGGAATTCGCTGCAGTCGGCACATCTTCTGCCGCAATGGATTGTGTATTTACCGTACGCGGTGCTATGGCAGGTTGGGAATTCTGCAGATAAGAAACGTTAACCGAGCCGGGGATGTTTGAGTAGATCGGGGCGGGGGCATAGGCAACAGTGACGGTGACCCAACCCATGACAGCGGCTGTCCCTCCTGCACAGCTACCAAAAAAACTTACCCCACTGGGGCACCACGTCCCCACCTGTTGCCACACCTGAATATCTTGCTGCCCGACCCTGGATTCACGTCTCTGGAAGGGGGCACCGGTGTTGATGAGATTATTCAACTGTGCAGTCAGCCCGCCTCCCGCGATGATGTTGCTGTAGCTGTTGGTGAGCACATCCCCGCTGATCCACATGTTTGCGCCGGCAAGCATTTGGGCGGCCGGGGTAGTGGTGGCGGTAAATCGCTGATCTGCAAAGGTGGGGGTATAGCGCGGATTACCCGGCACATAAGCGCCGGTCCATGACGGTCCCCATTCCATACCCATCACGCTGCGCATGTTGGTAATGGTGTTGGCACTGATACGCATATTTCCCGCAGCTTCGATGGTGGCCGACTGGTTGGTGATGCTGGCCGTATTGCCGATCAAATAACCATTGGTATTCAGCGCCAGATCGGAGCCGATGTTGATGTCAGCCAGGCTATAGATGCTGGCGCCATCCCGGTTGTTCAGTGCATTGGCAATGGTGAGGTTAACGCTGTGCGTTGCGCCGATGAATGCGGCAGCATTCAGATTATTCAGATTGTTGGCGTAGAGATCGAGCACATCTCCCATCACGGTGGCGGTGTTGGTGAAATTGTTGCTATGCGTCTCGACTATGTTGCCTTCAATGCGCCCGGCATTGGTGATGTCACCCGTGCTGTTCAGAATTGTCCAGCCGGAATTGATGCTCGCGTCCGTCTGGTTGCTAATATTTGCGGCACTCAAGGTGAGTTTGCCCACAGCTTCCATTGTGGTCAGGTTGATGAGGTTGCCTGTGGAACTGAACGACAGGTTGCGATTAGCCTTGAGCACGTTCCCTGTTGCGTTGGTGTAATTGCCTTGCAGGTTGATGGCAGCATCACGCCCGGCGATGGCCAGTCCGTTACCGGTGATGGTGTTGGCGTCAATCAGCAGGTCCTGGCCGCTGCCTATCTGCCCGCTGGTGTTGGTGAGGTTGCCGGTAGTTGCGAGACTGATATTCCCTGAAGCACCCAGGCTACCATTGCTGTTGTTGAAGCTGGCCGAGTTGCTGGCGATTTGCGCGCCGAAGAGCCGTCCCGAAGTATTGTTCACCACACCGGTTGCGTTAAGCGCTATGTCTCCTGCCGATTGTGTCCATGCGCCGGTGAGGTCAATGGTTCCTCCCGAGCCTGTCGAAGCGTTGCCCGCTGTCGTATTGAGGTTGATCCCGTCCCATGCGTAGGTATTGCTGTTGGCAAGGCTGATATTGCCGGCCGCAATTGACAAGCTTCCGCCAGCGACATTCTGTCCGGTGGCGATGGTTTGGTTTTGTGTGGTAATGGAAATGTTGCCGTCATGTGTAGCTGCACCGCTGATATCGATCCCTGCGCCCAGTGTGCCGGTGGAATCAAGGTTGGCAGCATTGAGGGTGAGGTTGCCTTGTGCGGATAACATGCCGCTGTTGGTGATGTCTCCTGTAGTGATGATCCGGGCGGCTTGCCGGCTATAGAGCGTACCGCTATTGGAAATGCCGGTGTTGCTGTTGATGCTTAGGTTGCCGCTGGACGTGGCACTGCCGAGCAATGTGATCTGGCCTCGGTTATCCAGGGTGAAGTCGCCTGCTTGCGCCGAAAGCGTCCCCAGACTGTTGACTCCCACACCGGCTTCTGTGCCTATCATGCGTATCTTGCCGGCATACATGCCGCCCAGCAAAGCCACGTCGATACCGACGATGGGTTTGCTGGCATTACCCTGGATGAACTGAACACCGAGGGTGTTGTAATCAACAAGATTTGCCCCGGTAATAACGTTGAGGTTGGTCGCCCAAAGTTCGCCGTTTACCTTGACGCTACGGGTGATCAGATCGAGTTGGTCGAGATTGCCGCCATTCATTCCTGCAGTGCCAATCTGGATGCTGCCGCCAGTGACACGGAAGGCTTCGAGGCTACCGCCATAACCGATAACCGGTTTCCCGGTAGTCAATACGCCGCGACTGGTATTGATAAAGCCGCAGCCGTTGCAACTGATTCCGTTTGGATTGGCGATGATGACTTCGGCTTTTGTTCCTGCTACTTCGGTATAACCGCTGAGCAGGCTGGTGTCGGTGCTGGTGATTTCGTTAAGAATCACGCGCGATGTGGCTTTGGCCAAATTGGGATTGGGAGGAACGTAGCCTGCCTGCTGCGTCAGTACGGTAGTCTGGCTGTTGTTGAGGATAATGCCAGCAGGATCAACATTGAAGCGGGTGTATTGATTGTGCGAAACACCGGCAGGACTCGGTGTGGTGATCTGAACCAAAGGCAGTCCGTTGGCGGTGGTGTCGATAGTGGGGCGGTTGTTTGCAGCGGCAGACTGATCAGCGACCACTTCGGCTAAGACATCGATCGGCTGCTCCAAATAAGCCATGAGGCTAATCCAGACGACAGAGCACCGTATGAACGAGGCGCTTTTGTGCGTGCTTGCATTTCGCAGACTCAGGTTTTTTTCGGCCTGCTGTTGAAAGTAATTGCGCATAATTTCCTTTCATATCCTGCAGGCAGTGCCGGTATTATTTTGCTGCCTGCATTTGATACATCAAAGTAAATCTGCTGCATCCTCTTCAGTGCGGAAGTTTTGCGGTTTGTGCAGCACCACACATAAATGCGACATAGCTGGCTTGTTTTGCCAGATTACCCTTTAGCCCAAAAACAGCCCTATCAATTTATTTTATTGCCGATAAGATCGGCTACATTATCCCCAATACCTTGCCAAAGTCCAAGCCTACGTATGATGTTTGCGTTGAGTCAGGGGCAGGCATTGCAATCCCGTTGCGCAGGAAGTTTACTTTTTTGAGCCCCAGCGCCAATTCGCTGCGTCCGAACATTAAGTCCCCCCGCCATTTTCTTGTGTGATTAGTAAATAAGACTATTTTAATGTTGCATCGTTAACCAACTAGTACTAAACTAGTCCTAGTTACGTGAGGTGGCAGATGTTACGTTTAAGCAAGTTCGCGGATTATGGTACTCAAGTCATGGTGTATATGGCCAGGGATGGCGCTGTGCATAGTGCAAGCGAGGTTTCGGCCGGGCTGGGCATCGCGATTCCGACGGTGAGCAAGATACTCAAGATGCTGGTGCGCGAGAATCTTGTGGCTTCTTCGCTGGGTGCAAAAGGTGGTTATATGCTGTCACGCGATCCCGGCGAGATTTCAATCGCTGAGATCATCAACGCGATGGACGGCCCGATATCGATCACCGAGTGCAGCAGCACCACGACTTCCTGCGAGCGCGAGTCGACCTGTTCGACCCGCAGCAACTGGCAGGGGATCAATCACATCATTCACGACGCCCTTAACAAGGTGAATCTTGCCCAGATGATCGCGCCCATACCACAGGTCGTGGACGTAAGCAGGATACGTGCACGCGGCGCATTTATTTAGATTTTTAATTGGAGAAGTACATGGCTATTACTTTGACTGAATCGGCAGCAAATCACATACAGGCCCAGATCGCGCAAAGCGGCAGCGGCATCGGGTTGCGACTGGGCGTGAAGAAATCCGGTTGCAGCGGCTTTGCCTATACGATGGATATCGCAAATGAAGTGCAGGGCAACGACACGGTTTTCGAGGCCTTTGGCGCGAAGGTGGTGGTCGATGCGGAGAGTTTGCCGTTCCTCGAGGGTACCGAGCTCGCGTATGTAAAGGAGGGATTGGGACATGTATTCAAGTTCAATAATCCCAATGTCAAGAATCAATGCGGCTGCGGCGAAAGCTTTGCTGTCTAAGGATCGATCATGAGTACTGCACTACAAAATCTGGTCAATCAGCCATACAAGCATGGCTTTGTCACCGACATCGAAACCGAGGCAGTTGCCAAGGGTTTGAGTGAAGACGTGATACGGATGATCTCGAAAAAGAAAGAGGAGCCGGAATGGCTGCTCGAATTTCGCCTGAACGCCTATCGGCACTGGCTGACCATGGAAGAACCCGAGTGGGCGAATGTCAGTTATCCCAAGATCGATTTCCAGGAGATCATCTATTTTGCCCAGCCCAAGCCGAAGAAAAAGCTCGCGAGCATGGACGAAGTCGACCCGGAATTAAGGCGCACCTTCGAAAAGCTCGGCGTGCCGTTGCACGAACAGAAGCTGATGTCCGGCGTGGCGGTCGATGTGATCTTCGACAGCGTGTCGGTGACCACCACCTACAAGGCCAAGCTGGCCGAAGTCGGGATTATTTTCTGCTCCTTTTCCGAAGCGGTGCACGAGTATCCGGAACTGGTGAAACAGTATCTGGGCAGCGTGGTGCCGAGCGGCGACAACTTCTATGCCGCGCTCAACTCGGCGGTGTTCACCGACGGGTCATTCTGCTTTATCCCGAAAGGCACGAAATGCCCGATGGACCTGTCCACTTATTTCAGGATCAACACCGAGGGTTCGGGGCAGTTCGAGCGTACGCTGATCGTCGCCGAAGAAGGCGCCTCGGTATGTTATCTGGAGGGCTGCACCGCGCCGCAGTTCGACACCAACCAGCTGCATGCGGCGGTGGTCGAGCTGGTCGCGCTGGACAATGCCGATATCAAGTATTCGACGGTGCAGAACTGGTATGCCGGTGACGAGAACGGCAAGGGCGGCATCTACAATTTTGTTACCAAGCGCGGCCTGTGCAAGGGCGTCAATTCCAAGATCTCCTGGACCCAGGTCGAGACCGGTTCCGCGATCACCTGGAAGTACCCGAGCTGCGTGCTGCTGGGCGACAACTCGACCGGCGAATTCTATTCCGTCGCGCTGACCAATCACCTGCAACAAGCCGACACCGGCACCAAGATG
>DATKVR010000061.1:0-47633 GCA_035529955.1 Gallionella sp. | reverse complement strand
TCACGGCATTCGTCTGACCGATGCGCAGACCATGCAGTGCGTCAAGGAAGCGGTCGGGCGGGTGCGGGTCGAGATCGAGGCGCTGCTGTCGATGGGGCTGGCGAATTCGCCGATGGCGAATGCCGACATCCGCGTGGCGGGGGGCAACTTCATCACCGCCCAGCCCATCGGCATCATCAACGGCGTCGACCTGATGCACACCGGCAGCGTGCGCAAGGTGGATGTCGCCGCGCTGAACGACCGGATGGAATTCGGCGAGGTGGTGCTGCTTTCCCCGCTCGGCTATTCGCCCACCGGCGAAGTGTTCAATGTCACGCTGGAAGACGTCGCCACTGCCACCGCCATCGCGCTGGATGCCGACAAACTGATGTTCCTGATGGACACCGACGGCGTGCATGACAAGAAGGGCACGCTGCTCAGGGAGCTCACCATCTCCCAGGCGCAGGAGATTTTATCGCCAAAACGCAAATTGCCTGACGACGTGAGTCTGTTTCTTCCCTGCGCAATTCGCGCCTGCGAAGCGGGGGTCGCCCGCACCCACCTGGTCAGCCGCCATACCGACGGCGCGGTGCTGCAGGAATTGTTCAGCGATGACGGTATCGGCACCATGGTGGTCGAGAGCACACTCAACACCCTGCGCGATGCCACGATCGAAGACATCGGCGGCATCCTCAAACTGTTGCAGCCCCTGGAGGAGCAGGGCATTCTGGTCAGGCGCAACCGCGAATTGCTGGAGCAGGAGATCGACCGCTTCGTGGTGCTGGAACACGACCACCGTATCGTCGGTTGCGCCGCGCTGTATCCGTTTCCGGACGAAGCCGCCGCCGAACTGGCCGGCCTCGCGGTGGAAGCACAAAGCCGCGACCGGGGCTACGGCGAAGCCATCCTCAAGCACATGATCGGCATTGCAAAATCGCAGGGCATGAAGAAACTGTTCGTGCTGACCACCCGCACCGCGCACTGGTTCATCGAGCGCGGCTTCAATGAGGCCGATGTTGCCGCGTTGCCCGCGCAGAAAAAGTCGCTGTACAACTACCAGCGAAAATCCAAGGTGTTTATGCGCAAGATCTGATCAACCCGCCGCATGCTAACGCCACTCTGAAATCGGCTGAGTTTCCCCCCACGGCGCGACCTTCAGCAGCAACAGCATCCCCGGTATCGCCAATCCCGCGCACAACAGGAAGAATCCGCCCCAGCCCAGCTGGTCTGCCAGCCAGCCCGCCGTGGCGTTGACGAAGGTGCGCGGCACCGCGGTGAGACTGGTGAACAGTGCAAACTGGGTGGCGGTGTAGGCGGGATGGGTGGTGTACGCGATGTAGGCAACGAAGGCTGCCGTACCCAGTCCCACACCGAATGCTTCCAGCCCGATCACGAACGCGAGCTGGGTGAGGTGCAGCGTGGTCACTTCCGGCTGTGCCCCCTGTATCGCAAGCCAGTAAAATCCGAAGATGCTCACCACCTGCACCGCGCCGAACAGCCACAGGGCGCGGTTGATACCGATCTTCAGCATCCAGATTCCGCCGAGCAACGCACCGATCACTGCCGGCCACAGTCCGGCGTTCTTGGCGATCAGTCCGATTTCCGATTTGGAGAATCCCATGTCCAGATAGAACGGCGTGGCCAGCGAGGTGCACAGGCCGTCGCCGAGTTTGTAAAAGAACAGGAACGCCAGGATCAGCAACGCGCTCTGCCAGCCCTTGCGATTGATGAATTCATGGAACGGTTCGACCACCGCTTCGCGCAGTGTCCTGGGCGGATCGGCACGGTGCGGCTCTTTCACCAGCAGCGTCATCACCATGCCCGGCAGCATGAACAGCGCGGTAATCATGAACACCATATTCCACGGCAGATGGTCGGCAAGAATCAACGCCAGCGAGCCGGGGACCAATCCCGATATTCGGTAGGCATTCACGTGCACCGCATTGCCCAGGCCAAGCTCGTTATCGAACAGCAATTCGCGGCGATAGGCATCCAGCGCGATGTCCAGCGTGGCGCTCAGCAGGGCCAGCAGTGTGGTGAACAACACGATCATCGGCAGGTCTTTTTGCGGCGAAAACCCGCCCAGTGTTGCGATTACCACCAGCAAACCACCCTGCATCAACAGCATCCAGCCGCGCCGCCGCCCAAGTGCCGGTACTGCGTAACGATCCAGCAGCGGCGCCCAAAGAAACTTCCAGGTATAGGGAAACTGGATCAGCGCAAATGCGCCGATGACCTTGAGATCAATGTGCTCGGTGCGCAGCCAGGCCGGCACCAGGTTGAGCAGCAGGTACAGCGGCAGGCCGGAAGCGAATCCGGTAAACACGCAGATCAGCATGCGGCGCGTGAACAGCTGCTGCCAGATGCTCATGCGCCACGCCGGAATCGGTACACCGCGGTGCTGCCGAGCAGATTCGGCAGCAACTTCATCTCGCTGCTGCCCGTCATCACACGGCGATCGAGTACGGTTACGTCAAGGTCGCGGCAAAAATCTTCAAAATCATGCAAGGTGCACAAATGCACGTTCGGCGTGTCATACCACTGGTAGGGCAGCGCTTCGGAAACCGGCATGTTGCCGCGCAGCACATTCATCCGGTTCTTCCAGTAGCCGAAATTGGGGAAACTGACGATGCCCTCGCGCCCGACGCGCAGCATTTCCCGGACCAGCGGCTCGGTGTGGCGCGTGGCCTGCAGCGTCTGCGACAGCAGCACGAAATCAAAGGCGTTGCTCTCGAAGCCGGACAGGCCGGATTCCAGGTCGCCCTGGATCACGTTCACGCCGTTGCGGATGCACGCCACGATGTTCGAATCGCTGATCTCGACGCCGTAGCCGCGCACCTTGCGGGTGTCCTTGAGGTAGCGCAGCAGGCTGCCGTCGCCGCAACCGAGGTCAAGCACCGATGCACCCTGCGGTATCCAGGCCGCGATGGCGGCAAAATCCGGACGGGCGGCGGCGAGTTCAATCGGATCATGCGCGCTCATTTTTATAAATCTCCGGCCACTCGGTCAAGGTAGCTGCGCATCACCTCGTGATAATGCTGGTCAGGCATCAGGAACGAGTCATGCCCGTGGGTGGAGGCGATTTCGGCGTAACTTACGTTGCGATGGTTGTGCAGCAACGCGTTGACAATCTCGCGCGAGCGTTCCGGCGCGAAACGCCAGTCGGTGGTAAACGACACCACCAGAAAGTCCGCTTGCGCGGCCAGGAAAGCCTTGTCGAGATTGCCATTGTATTCGCGTGCCGGATCGAAATAATCCAGCGCCTTGGTCATCAGCAAATAGGTATTGGCATCGAAATACGAGGCGAACTTGTCGCCCTGATAGCGCAGATAGGACTCGATCTCGAACTCGATGTCGTAACCGTAGCCGAGCTTGCCGGAGCGCAGGCTGCGCCCGAACTTGTCCGCCATCGCATCATCGGACAGGTAAGTGATATGCCCGAGCATGCGTGCCAGGCGCAGTCCGCGCCTGGGCACCACGCCATGTTCGTAGAAATTTCCGCCGTGGAAATCCGGGTCGGTCAGGATCGCGTTGCGCGCTACATCGTTGAAGGCGATGTTCTCCGCAGTCAGGTGCGGTGCGGCGGCGATGACCAGTGCGTGGCGCACACGTTCGGGAAACGACAGCGACCACTGGATTGCCTGCATCCCGCCCAGGCTGCCGCCCATCACCGCGGCGAATTGCCTGATGCCAATCTGGTCGGCCAGACGCGCCTGCGATTCCACCCAATCCTCCACCGTCACCACCGGAAAGTTCGCCCCGTATGGCTTGCCGGTTTCCGGCGCTATGCTGGAAGGTCCGGTCGAGCCGTGGCAGCCGCCGAGGTTGTTCACGCCGATGACAAAAAATTTGCCGGTATCAACCGGCTTGCCGGGGCCGATCATGTTGTCCCACCAGCCGGTGTTTTTGGGGTCGTCGGCATAATGTCCGGCCACGTGGTGATGGCCGGACAATGCATGACACACCAGGATCGCGTTGGACTTGTCCGAATTCAGCGTGCCGTATGTCTCGTACGCCAGTTCGTAGCGCGGCAACACCGCACCGCTCCTGAACGCGAGCGGCGTGTCGAAGGTGGCGCGTTGCGCAGTTACGGTACCGACCGAGTTATTCATAAATTTGTTTTGCGGGCAAATCGCTGTGTCGCGTGCTCGCTCAATCCTCGTCTATCCAACCAGATATGCCTCGTCATTCACTGTGCGGCTCCTTGCGCTTTACTCCGCAAAACAAATTTCAAACCCCAGTAGTCAGCCAAAATAAAAACCCGCACAGCTTGGGGCTAGAGCGGGTTATTTCGCTTTAGCTGGTATGTTTAAAGTGCCCCGCAAGCTGATGTCAAATCGGCACTGGAACGCAGTTTCCGCGTTTTGGGTTTGTCTGTCAATAATTGCAAATTATGCTGGCGGGAAATTTCAGCGCTTGTGCGGACATTTCTTTTTGGTGCAATCCGCATAGATATGCAGCGAATGGTCGCGTATCGCGAAACCCAGTTCGGCGGCAACCTTTTCCTGGCGCGTTTCGATCGCGGTATCGTAAAACTCCTCGACATGGCCGCATTGCAGACAAACGATATGGTCGTGGTGCTCGCCCTGGTTCAATTCGAACACCGACTTGCCGCCCTCGAAATGGTGGCGCACCAGCAATCCGGCCTGCTCGAACTGGGTCAGCACCCGGTACACCGTCGCCAGACCCACGTCTTCACCGCTGCTGAGCAGCTGCTTGTATACGTCTTCTGCGCTCAAATGGCGCTCTGTGCTGTTTTCGAACAAATCCAGCACCTTGAGCCGCGGCAGGGTGGACTTTAGACCGGCATTCTTGAGGTGTTCGGGCTGGTGCATTTCATTTACCCAAAATATTTGAATGCATCATGCCAGATACTTGTTGCAAACGCAAACAAGAACGATTATCATTTGCAACAAGTTGCATTATGCAACCCTTGCCAAGCAAGTTACCTGATTTGATGTTATCCGAGGAGACGCCTTGTTAATCCGTTTGTTTGCAGCCTGCGTAACAGCAGGAATATTTGCCATACCGGGAGCCGCCTTTGCTGCAGGCCCTGTGGTGCTGTCAATTCACGACAATCAGTTCGAACCGAATCAACTGGTTCTCCCTGCGGGAATCAAACTCCAGCTCGTCATACGAAATCTGGATGCCTTACCGGCCGAGTTCGAAAGCACCGACCTTTCACGTGAGGTGATCGTGCGCGGCCATGGTGAAGTGAATATCTATATCGGTCCGATGGATCCGGGGACCTACCATTTCTTCAATGACTTCAACCACGAGATGCAGGGCACGATTGTGGCGAAGCCCGCCGTGAACAAGGAGAACTAGCATGCTCGCAACCGCAGTAATCATGTTTCGGGAAGTGCTGGAAGCTGCGCTGATCATTGCCATCGTACTCGGTGCAAGCCGCGGAATCGCCGGACGCGGCAAGTGGGTCGCGGCCGGTATCGGTCTCGGATTGCTCGGCGCATCCATCGTGGCCATCATGGCCAACATCGCTTCTTCTGAATTTTCCGGTTACGGACAGGCGATTCTCAATGCCGTTATCCTGCTTTGCGCGGTAGCCATGCTGACCTGGCACAACGTATGGATGAGTGCGCATGGCCGTGAGCTGTCGGCGGAGGTCAAGGCGGTTGGTCTGGACGTTCAATCCGGCCAGCGTCCGCTGACTGCCTTACTGATCATCACCATGGTGGCGGTGATGCGCGAGGGATCCGAGGCGGTGCTGTTTCTTTGGGCGATCGCCACCAGCGGCGAGCATAGCCTCAATATGGTCCTGGGTGGTTTGGGCGGGGTGGCCAGCGGTATCCTGGTCGGCCTGTTATTGTATTTCGGCTTGCTGCGCATCCCGGTTCGCCACTTTTTTTCCTTCACCAGCTGGCTGATCCTGTTGCTGGCCTCCGGACTGGCTGCACAGGCGGCTGGCTTTCTCAACCAGATCGGCCTGTTGCCTGACCTGGGGAATGGCGTGTGGAACACCTCGAATATTCTGAATCAGAACAGTCTGTTCGGGCAGCTGCTGCATATTCTGGTGGGTTATATCGCGCGTCCCTCGGGCATCGAGATCGTATTTTACGTCGGCACATTCCTGACCATACTGACCTTGATGCGTACTTTCGGCAATAACCGGAGCAAGCCGATAAAGACCGCGGGGAATCCGGCTTGAATCAGGTTTCCGACTCGGGTTCGATCAATCCCATGACGCTAATGACCTTCAAACAAAACTGTACCAATTCATAAAGAGATACTCATTCCATGAAAAAGCATCAGCCTGCCGTACACTTTGCAGCGCTTGTGATCATATGCGCCTTTTTAGCGAGAACAGCCTATGCGGATAATGACTACATCGTCTATTCGCCCTACGTAGTCCAGGGGCAAAGCGAAGTTGAAATTTACGGGTTCGACTCGGTGGATGCTCGCAGCAATCTCAATGCAGCGAGCGGCTATAACATATCCGTTGCCCATTCTTTCAGCAGTTGGTGGAAAACTGAAGTGTATGTCGGTCAATTCAATCGTGACCCGGGAGGCTCCACACACCCTTCTGGATATGAATTCGAGAACACCTTCCAATTGACTACCCCGGGCGAGTACTGGGCAGACGCAGGATTTATTGCGTCATATGCATACAACAAGCAACCCGGACTGGCGAACAGTATCGAATTCGGCCCGCTCCTGGAAAAGTTATCCGGCCATATCGATCAACGCCTGAATCTCCTCTGGAAACGACCCATAGGCAGCGGAGATGGCGGATCAAACGAGTTTCGCTCCGCTTACAGCATCAGCTATAAGCTGGATTACAACAAGGCAACGCTTTCACCCGGAATGGAAGCCTACTATCGCCCAGCTGACAACGCGAATCAACTCGGCCCGGTTTTATACGGCGAGCTCCGGACTGATGCGGGAAACGAACTGGAATACAGCATCGGCGACGTTTTTGGTTTGAATCAGGGAGCACCGAAACAAACGCTATTGGCCCGAATCGAATATGAGTTTTTCTGATACTAACTCAGGCCGGTGCCCGCTCTGCCTTGCCACGCATCACCTCAAGGATCAGGATCGGCTATGAGTGTTACGCGTTGAGCTTGTCCAGCAGTTCGCGAATTTTCATCGGATCATCGGCGCGCAGTATCTTTTGGGTTAATGAAGCGATTTCGTGCAGGCTGGTGGTCAGTACACGCTGCTTGACGTTAGGCACTTGCGCCGAAAACATTGAGAACTGGCGCAATCCAAATCCAAGCAACAGGCGCGTGTAGGCCAATTCGCCGGCCATTTCACCGCACACCGAGATTGGCACACCGAGTCTGTTCGAAGTGGATATGACGTGCGACAGCAATTGCAGCACCGCCGGATGCAGCGGGTCGTAAAGATGCGCGACTTCCTCGTCGGTCCGGTCTATCGCCAGGGTGTACTGGATCAGGTCGTTTGTGCCGATGGACAGGAAGTCCAGTTTCCTGGCGAACACATTGAGCGCCAGCGCCGCGGCGGGAATTTCGATCATGCCACCAATTTTTATTGCGCGGTCATAGGGAATGCCCTCATCGTCCAGATTTTGCTTGGTCGCTGAAATGAACTGCAACGTCTGGTCGAGCTCGGAAGCACTCGACAACATCGGTATCAGTATTTTGACGTCTCCATAATGCGAGGCGCGCAACAGCGCGCGCATCTGGGTGCGAAACAATTGCGGCTCCGACAGGCAAAAGCGTATTGCGCGCAGCCCCAGCGCGGGATTATTGGCAACACGCTTTGCGCCGTTCAACTGCTTGTCACCGCCAAGGTCAAACGTCCGTATCGTGACCGTTTGGTCTTCCATACCTGCCGCAACTGCCCGATAAGCCTCGAACTGTTCTTCCTCGTCCGGCAGGCTGTCACGATTGAGAAATAGGAATTCGCTGCGAAACAATCCAATTCCCGTCGCACCGTTTGCCTTTACCTCGGTAATATCCTCCGGCTTTTCGATGTTGGCATACAACTCAATGACTGTTCCATCCAGCGTGTTGGCGCGCGCGGTGCGCAGTCGTTTGAGTTTTTTGCGATCAAGCTCCCATGCGCTTTGGCGCAGCTTGTATTCGGCGAGGATCAGTTTGTCTGGATTGACAATCAACACGCCCTGCTCACCGTCCAGGATCAACAGATCATCCTCGCGTATCAGCTGCCGTGCATGATGCAGGCCAACCACGCACGGCGTGTTCAGACTGCGCGCAACGATTGCGGTGTGCGAAGTTGCTCCGCCCACATCGGTAATGAATGCCGCATATTGATGCGGCTTGAACTGGATCAGGTCTGCGGGGCTCAAGTCATGCGCCACCAGTATCGTTTCGACATCGTGACGCGCCGACGGTGGAATGTGCCCGGGTTGGCCGAGCAATTGCTTGAGCAGCCGTTCCGCCACCTGCGTCACGTCGGTCTGTCGCTCGCGCAAATAGGCGTCTTCGAACTGGTCAAACTGTGCAACCAGGGCTTCCGTCTGGACTTTGAGCGCCCATTCGGCGTTGCATTGTTCGCTGGCGATCAGCTCGCGCGGCGCGACACTCAGCAACGGGTCGTCGAGAATCATCTGGTGCAACTCGAGGAAGGCATCGAATTCTGCCGCGGCATAGGTCGGGCGATTGCTGCGCATGCTGACGAATTCGTTGCGTGTTGCCAGCAGCGCGGCATCAAAACGCGCAATCTCTTCATCAATGAATTTCTTCGGCAGCGCGTAATGCGCCACATCCAGCGAGGTATGCGAAATCAGATGGGCATAGCCGATGGCGATGCCGTTGGAGACCGATATACCGTGCAGGGTAAAACTCACTCGCCTTCTCCGAAATAATCGTTGATCAATTTCAACAATGCCTGCATCGCTTCAGCTTCGTCCACGCCGTTGGTCTCGATGCTTATCGTGGTGCCCTTGGCAGCGGCCAGCATCATCACGCCCATGATGCTCTTGGCGTTCACACGGCGATTGTTGCGCGACATCATCACCTCGCATTTGAAGCCGGCGGCAAGCTGCGTGAGTTTGGCCGATGCGCGGGCATGCAGGCCGAGCTTGTTGATAATGAGCACATCCTGTTGCAACATTTAGCCCGCCATCCTGATGATACATTCACGTCCGCCTTCGACAGCGATCTCTGCAAGCTCGGGCAGGGATTTGTCGGTACTGCATACCACGCGCAACAGCATGGGCAGATTCAGCCCCGCCACGCCTATCACGCGTTCAGCATGGCAAAGTTGCCGCCCGATGTTGCTGGGCGTGGCGCCAAACACGTCCGCCAGGATCAGCACGCCGCCGCCGGTATCGAGTTGCTTGATGAGTGCCTGACCTTCAACCAGTTTCAGTTGCGGATCATCACTGGCCAATACCGACAACACCTTTAGATTGGGCGGCACTTCGCCCAGCACATGCCCGACACAATCCGCAAAACTGTCGCCCAGACCGTTGTGCGTCACCAATAGAATCCCGGTCACAACTCACCCCCTCCGATTAGATCTTTACGATCAGATATGCCGCCAGCAACGCGGCGCCCGGCAAAGCAATCCAGCCATAGCGCGCAAACCAGCTCAACATAGTCGCTTTGTCGGTATCCGCCTGCTGCTCCACGGCGACAATCGAGCCGATTTTGCGCAATGCGCTGATGGCTGCTGCCCGCCGCACTTTTTGTTCCGCTATGCCCTGTTCGGAACCCTGCCCGGGATTGTTCATTGCTCGACCTCCGGATGGATGCTTTTGTCTGTAAATTCTAGCCGCTTTCGCAATGCTGCTGTGATATGGATTTTGCCCTGTCCGTCGACCAGCATCGCCTCGGTTAATCCCATCTCGGTTGCGGCAGCGCGCCAACCGGTTGCGCCCGAGATGAACAACGGCTTGGAATCGGCATCTGACAACACCCCTGCCCGCGGACCCCGGGTCAAAATGGTGACTTCCTCCACGCCCTGCTTCGGATAACCGTTGCGCGGGTCGATCAGATGGCAATAGCGCACATCGCCTATCATGAAATAGCGCTGGTAATCTCCCGATGTCCCGATGGCTTCGCCGTCGTGCAGATCCAGGATCGCCAGCGGCCCGGGCTTGCGCGGATCCTGGATACCGACACGCCAGGGACGATCGCCATGCCGGCCGAGAGCCATGATATTGCCGCCGATGTTGATCAGCGCATTGCGGATGCCAAGTTTGCGCAATATATCGGCGGCGCGATCAAGCGCGTAGCCTTTGGCATAGCCGCCCAGATCCACCTGTACAAACCTGTTGCTGCTGCGCGCCGTGCCGCGCGTGACCGTGATGTCGCCCATTTGCGGGTTGGCGGCAACCAATCGTTCGATTGTTTTCTTATCCGGATGCACGGGCTTGAACTCATCGGCGTGAAAACCCCATAGTTTCACCAAGCCCCCGATGGCCGGATTGAACAATCCCTGCGACTGCTGCGAAAGTTGCGTGGCATCCTCCAGTATCGAGGCAAGTTCCGGCGAAACGGCGGCGCTCTCACCCTTGGCAAAAGCCGCATTCATCTTGCTCAGTTCGCTCGGCTGCCACGCATGCAAACTGTCGTGCAGACGCTGAAACTCGTGCATCACCTGGCTCACCGCAAGTCTGGCATGCGACTCGGGTTCGCCATACACGCTCACCTCGACCAGCGTGCCGAACACATATCCCTGTTCCTGGTACAGCGGCTGCTTGCCTTGACACCCGGCAAACAGCAGAACGACAGCGATCAGGGCAAGACGAATCGTCGTGGCCATCTAGGGATTGTCAGGGGTGGTTTCGGCAGCCTCGATTTCCAGGGATGCGGCCAGCAAGGCCAGGCGCGCCACGACACCGTAAGCATAAAAACGGTTGGGGGTGTCGTCCGGACCCCGGTCCGGATTGGGCAATGTGCAGTGGGTCTCGAATGCAAGCGGCATGAAATGCATTCCGGGTGCATTGAGATTCTCGTCCACGCCACGGGTGGTATGCACGCGGTAAAATCCGCCGACCACATAGTGATCAATCATGTAAACCACCGGTTCGGCCACCGCCTCGTTGATCTGTTCGAAGGTATAAACCCCTTCCTGTATCAGAACATCCGATACCGCCACGCCTTCCTTTACCACCGACATCTTGTTGCGCTGCTTGCGGTTCAGGCCGATGATTTCGCTCGCGTCCTTAACCGTCATGATGCCCATGCCGTAGGTTCCCGCATCTGCCTTGACGATCACGAAAGGATCATTCTTTACGCCATACTCGGCATATTTGGCACGCATCTTCTGCAACACGACATCCACCTGCGCGGCCAGGCATTCTTCACCCACGCGCTCATGAAAATTGACCTTGTCGCAAGTCGCGAAATACGGGTTGATCAACCAGGGATCAATACCCAGCAACTCGGCGAATTTGTCGGTAACACGGTCATAGGCGGAAAAATGCTGCGATTTGCGCCGCGCATACCAGCCCACCGAAAGCGGCGGGTACACCGGCTGCTCGAGATTTTTCAGTATGTCCGGCGCGCCCGATGACAAATCATTGTTGAGCAACACCACACACGGGTCGAAGTCCGCCAGACCCAGCCGGTTGCCCTTGCGCACCAGCGGCTCCAGCGTCAACGCGCTGCCGTCGGGCAATTCAATCTGCGTGGGCGAGACGATCTCCGGCAACAGGCTGCCGATACGCACGCGCATGCCGGCCTGCTTGAGGATCAATTCGATCTGCGCCACGTTCTGCAGATAAAACAAATTGCGCGTATGGTTTTCCGGTATCAGCAATACGCCGCGCGCTTCCGGGCAGATCTTTTCAACCGCGCTCTGCATCGCCAGCACACACAACGGCAGAAATTCCCGGTTAAGGTTGTTGAAACCGCCCGGAAACAAATTGGTATCCACGGGCGCGAGCTTGAAACCGCTGTTGCGCAAATCAACCGAGGCATAGAACGGCACGGCATGCTCCATCCATTGCGTGCGAAACCAATGTTCGATGCTTGGCATGGCGGTCAGGAAGCGGCGCTCCAGATCATGCAAGGGGCCGGTCAGAGCGGTGGTGAGATGGGGAACCATAATGCTTTGCAGTTAATTGACGCTGCACATTCTAGCCGATAGCGGCTCCCCAGGGATAATTCCGCGATCATTTAAGCAGGTTGCCTGCTCCAGGCGCGCGCAAAACCCTGCTCGTAAAAAAGCCGGCCCAAGCCGGCTTTTTAAAATGGATCGTTGAATGCTTACTTGGCCAGGCCCAGGACGAATTCCACCAATTTCTTGATATCCGCGTGTTTTGCGCCGGTAGGATCCATTGGAGGCATAGGCATTGCACCCCACACACCACTGCCGCCCTTGGATACCTTGGCGATCAACTTGGCTTCGGCGCCCGCTTCCCCTTTGTATTTTTTCGAGACATCCATCCAGGCCGGGCCAACAATCTTGTGGTCAATGGAATGGCAAGCGTTACAACCAAGACTTTTCGCCAAAGGCGGCATGTCGGTTGCCATTGCGCTGCCGGCACCCAGCAGTCCTGCGATTGCCATGCTAAACATTATCGATCTCATGATACCTCCGTAAAATTTAGAAACGTTACAACCAAAGTAAAGGACAAACCTCAAGCCAAGCTTTCCTTCCATGTCAAATTCTATACCTCCGGCATGGCAATAACAATGCTCTCATAATGGAAAAGCCGTAGCCGTTATGACCGGATTGAATCGGCCAGATTCATGATGCGCCGAGCAAAAGCAGCGTCCCGCCATAAAGTCAGTCAGCTGAAAAGGGCTGGTTCTGGTGTCTGTCTGTCGATCGCCGGCCCGCAGATTTTCTGCGGTCAGTCAATACCAGACCGCCCATTTTACCCGTTGTCAGCCACGGTCCGCTTGTTCCAAACGGGTTGGCTTTGCGGCGATCATTCCTGTTTCTTAATTCCATATTCCCTCGCGGCTATTCGCATGATTTCATGGCCCTGATGCGGTATTCGTTATGAATCCTGCACGCGGTCTGCAACGCCGGCTTGTGCATCAATATGCCGAATCGCCGGTTTGTTCGACAGATTGCACGGGTAATCATGCCGCACAGTGTTAAAATTGCAATCCAAAAATTTTCCTGAACCGATTTTCCATGCTTTCCACCGCCAACATCACCATGCAGTTCGGGGCCAAGCCCTTGTTTGAAAACGTCTCCGTCAAGTTCGGCGACGGCAACCGTTACGGCCTGATCGGCGCGAACGGCTGCGGCAAATCCACATTCATGAAGATACTTGGCGGAGACCTGGAGCCGACTGGCGGCAATGTGATGATCGACAAGAACGAGCGCCTCGGCAAGCTGCGCCAGGACCAGTTCGCCTATGAAGACAACCGCGTGCTGGACGTGGTGATGATGGGACACACTGAAATGTGGGCGGCGATGTCGGAGCGCGATGCGATCTATGCCAACCCCGATGCGAGCGAAGAAGACTACATGCGCGCCGCCGATCTGGAAGCCGAGTTTGCAGAATTCGACGGCTACACCGCCGAACCGCGCGCCGGAGAATTGTTGCTGGGTCTGGGTATCGCCATCGAATTGCACCAAGGCCCGATGAGCGCAGTCGCGCCCGGCTTCAAGCTGCGTGTACTGCTGGCGCAGGCACTGTTTTCCAACCCGGACATCCTGCTGCTGGACGAGCCAACCAACAACCTCGACATCAACACCATACGCTGGCTGGAAAACATCCTCAATGCTCGGACCTGCACCATGGTGATCATCTCGCACGACCGCCATTTCCTGAACAGCGTGTGCACCCACATGTCGGACCTGGACTACGGCAAGATCACCACCTACCCGGGCACTTATGACGACTACATGCTGGCTTCCACACAGGCGCGCGAGCAGCAATCGTCGGACAATGCCAAGGCCAAGGAAAAGGTTGCAGAACTGAAAGCCTTCGTGGCGCGCTTCTCGGCGAACGCATCCAAGGCCAAGCAGGCCACCTCGCGCGCGCGCCAGATCGACAAGATCAAAATAGAAGACATCAAGCCGTCCAGCCGCCAGTACCCGTTCATCCGCTTCGAATACGACGAGCGCGAAAAACTGCACCGTACCGCGGTGGAAGTGCAGCACATGTCCAAGGGCTTCGACAGGGTACTGTTCTCCAACGTCAACTTCCGCATCGATGCCGGCGAAAAGGTGGCGATTATCGGCCCGAACGGTATCGGCAAGACCACTTTGTTGCGCTGCCTGGCGGGTGATCTGCAACCCGACACCGGCGCCATCAAATGGACCGACAAGGCCAAGATCGGCTACTACGCGCAGGACCACACCGCCGACTTCGCCGAAGACAAAAGCATGACCGACTGGATGACCTATTGGCGCGGCCCGAACGACGACGACCAGACCGTGCGGGCCACCCTGGGCCGTCTGCTGTTCTCCGGCGACGAAGCCAAGAAGCAGGTGAAGGTGCTGTCCGGCGGCGAGAAGGGGCGCATGCTGTTCGGCAAGTTGATGCTGCAAAAGAACAACGTGCTGCTGATGGACGAACCGACCAACCACATGGACATGGAATCCATCGAGTCGCTCAACACCGCGCTGCTGGAATTCAAGGGCACGCTGCTGTTCGTCAGCCATGACCGCGAATTCGTTTCATCACTGGCGACACGCATCATCGAAATCACCGCCAAGGGGATTTCCGATTACCACGGTACCTATGAAGAGTATCTGCGTGATCAGGGTATGGCTTTATAAAAACTTCCTCTCCCCTACCCGCAACGGCGATCAATAACGCCGAAAGGAATCTGCGCGACATTCTGGCGCTGGCCATGACACACGCGCCGTCCCGATCCGCGACCGTGGTCTGGGACGGGCAATGCGAACTTGCCCTGGCCCTCACCGCGGCTTACCGGCGCTGCCTGCCGGACGCGAAGTTCATCAATTTTGACCACCTGACTGCTGAGGGAGTACTCGCCGAATTCGAACAACTCTCTCCCGGCGATCTCGTGGTGCTGATCCAGTCCACCAGCTTCAGACTGAATGCCTTTCGCATTCGCGTCGAACTCTTCAAACGCTCGCTCAAGGTGATCGAACACCCGCATCTGGAGCGCATGGCAGGCGAGGAAGCGCTGACCTACATAGACTCGCTGGCCTATGATCCGGCCTATTATCGCGGGGTGGGCAACGCCCTGAAAACCCGCATCGACAAGGCCAAATCTGGCGTCATCGACAGCGGCGGCGAGCAATTGATATTTCCATCCGGATTCGAACCAGCCAAGCTCAACGTCGGCGATTACAGCAACATGCAAAATGTCGGCGGCCAGTTCCCCATCGGCGAGGTATTCACCGAATCAAAGGATCTGGAAGCGGTGCATGGCCGCGTGCGCATCTTCATTTTTGGTGACACGGCATTTATGGTCAACAAACCCGACCACCCGATCACGCTGGTGATCGGCAACGGCCGCGTAACCGATGCCATACATTCCACGCCCGAGTTCGACCGGGTGCTCGCCAATATCCGCGCCGACGAAGGCGAAGTCTGGTTGCGTGAACTGGGTCTGGGGATGAACAGAGCACTCACAGCAGACAAGTTAGTCAGCGACATCGGCACTTTCGAGCGCATGTGCGGCGTGCATCTGTCGCTGGGTGCCAAACACGGCAGTTACAACAAACCCGAGATCAAGAAATCTGCAGCCAGGCATCATGTTGATGTTTTTGTCCTGACGGACACCGTCACGCTGGACAATGAAGTGGTCTATCGCGACGGCGCATGGCAGGTTGATCAATGTGTCAGCTTGAAAGATGAAGGCATTATCGGCGGTTGAAAGCGCGTGTGCTGCCCGCAAGGACTGCTATCCCCATCTGGAAGTGAAGCTGATCATCAATGACGATTCCCTTTAAGCAAAAGGCATGTTAGTGGTCACTTGTTACAAGCGTCAAAACATTGCCCCTTGGTACGATCGGTGTACTGTCTGCACCTCGAAAAGCACTGGTCAAAGGCATTCGTGGTCGGTGCCATTTGCCCAGGCGACTCTTCCTTCGGCACAATCACCGCTTCAGCTTGCGGAGGAATCACATTTACGTGTTGCGACGCCGGACCGGATCCGCTGGTGAAACCCAGCGTGTCAAAGCAGATGTTAAGCCTGTTTGCCAAATCAACAATAACCCCCCGCCCCAACCTATCCTGTGTCTCGATACGGGAATTATGTTTCATATCCAGGTTCACGCCATAATCGTCAGGATCCAGCTCTTTGGCATGGTCAAGCCGGACAGGCACTGAACCAACTGCCATGACCTCCCCGTTTTTACCCACAATCGCAACGCTCAGGTTGGCGCGGAATACCAATTTCGCATCCCCGCCGAGGTTGTTGTTTTTAAGCAATACACTCATGCCTTCACGCAGATAATTTTCATGGGAATCCTGCTGATTATTGTCTGCTTTGTCCGCGGCGGCCCGCACGACGAATATGGCATCAAGTCCGTTATTGCGTGCCAGATTGGCAAGCGCTTCCCTGGCATGCGCGTCATCAAGTCCACTCGGCGTATCCAATTTTGCCAATAATGCCGGCCGGTCATACTCGATACTTTTTATGGTCCAACCCGGGTAGGATTTCGCGATTCTGGCACGGGACACGTAAAGAATACTGTCAGTCAGCTTGCTGCCCACATCAAACTTTGTATATATATTGGAAGATGAAAATATTCCGATTTTTTCAAAATTGACGCTTTCCGGCACCAGGGAAACAATCGCAATGTTCTTGATCCCGCTTTTATCCTGCTCGGACAAATGTTGCGGCGCGGAGGCGCAACCGGACAACAGCAGTGCGATTGCAAATATGCGGGTGATCGGGTTTGATCCAAGGCTCATGTTAGTTTTCCAGTTCAGTTTGACCAATCACATCATTGTACTATCAACAATCAACTGTTTTGAAAAACAATTTTTAAATGCCCGTTTTCGGTTTATTCGCGTTTTGCTTCATTATCAGTGTGCGGCGGTTAAAATGGCCGCCGGTAACTTTCATTTCCCGGCAAGCCGGGACGGTTGGCCAGAATACAACCCGGAATTCCGGCCGCTGAACCGGCTCGCTCATTGCGCTAAAACGTGAGCCTTGCACTCGATTGGAATTGCCGCTATGCACAAAGGAACTTCAGCATGCACAACGCCAGGCGCTACACCCTGACCATCTCCTGCCCGGACCGGGCGGGCATCATCGCGGCAGTCAGCGGTTTCATCGCGGAGCATGGCGGCTTCATCGTCGAGGCGAGTTACCACACCGAACAGGAGGCGCAACGATTCTTCATGCGCCAGGAGATACGCGCCGATTCGCTGCCGTTTGATGCCCGGGAATTTGGCCGGCGTTTTGCGGCGCTGGCGCAGCAATTCACCATGAGCTGGCAGTTATCCGATTCGGCGCAAAAGAAGCGCCTGGTGATCCTGGTGAGCAAACAGGATCATTGTCTGAACGATCTGCTGCACCGCTGGCGCAGCGGCGAGTTGCTGGTGGACATCCCCTGCGTGATCTCCAACCATGCGGACCTGCGCAGCTACGTCGAATGGCACGGCATCCCGTTCATCCATGTCGAGATGCCGGGAAACAATGCCGCCGGCAAGGCTGCCGCGTTCGAGCATATCGCCGGACTGTTCGAGCAGCATCGCGGCGACTGCATGGTGCTGGCACGTTTCATGCAGATCCTGCCGCCCGACCTGTGCCGGCGGTATCCCGGGCGCATCATCAACATACACCACAGCTTCCTGCCTTCCTTCGTCGGCGCGAAGCCTTATCACCAGGCCTACCAGCGCGGTGTGAAACTGATCGGCGCAACCTGCCATTACGTCACCGACGAGCTGGATGCCGGGCAGATCATCGAACAGGACACGATGCGCATAGATCACGGCGACACGGTCGAGGATCTGGTCCGTTACGGTCGCGACATCGAGAAAACGGTATTATCGAGGGGTCTGCGCTATCACGTGGAAGACCGTGTGCTGGTGTGCGGCAACAAGACCATCGTGTTCCGCTGATTTTTATTCCCGCAGTGATGCGCTTGCCACCGAGAAAAGGTAACTTATGAAAAGCCTGATATTTGCACTCATTGTCTATGCATTTTCGACGCCGGCCTTTGCCCAGTCACAGGCTGCGGAATCTGTATTTGCCGAACCCGCCGTCGTGTATTGGGACTCGGCCGAGGGAAAAGTCCTGCGTGCCCGCATGCCGGCCGATGCGGACTACTGGCAACTCGCCCCGAACTTTACCGCGCAGATCACCCAGTCGTATTGCTCCGTGGCCAGTGCCATCACCGTGCTCAATTCGATGCCGATCTTGAAACCCGTCGATCCGACCTATGCGCCCTACGCATACTTTACCCAGCGCAACTTCTTTACCCCCGCAGTGGCAAAGGTCATCAGCCCGCAGACCGTGCTCGCGATGGGCATGACACGCGAGCAAATGGTCGAAACGCTATCACGCGAGGGTGTCAAGGCAATCTCCATTGCCGGCGATACCTTCAGCGATGAGAGTCTTCGCGTGTTGTTGAAGAAAGCGCTGGGCGATGACGGACAGTTCGTGCTGGCCAATTATTATCGCGCCACGCTGGGGCAGGTCGGCGGAGGGCACTGGTCGGCATTGGCCGCCTATGATGCGCAGTCCGACAGTGTGCTGATACTCGACGTGGCCAAGTACAAATACCCCCCGGCATGGGTCAGCATCAGCCTGTTGCGTCAGGCAATCGCCACGACGGACAGGACCAGCAACAAAGCGCGCGGGCTGGTTATCGTGTCGAAGTAATAATCAGCAATGATCGGTTCGACTACCGCCAGCCGGACATTGACCGCCGCTTGCATGCCGGTAAAATGATGTCACGCCAAGCGCCGGCGAAAAGTTAGCAATACAATATCCCAACGCTACGCGTAAGCAGCGCGCCACAAAAGTGGTGCATCCCTTTACTTTGCATTAACCGTTTAAGACTTAAATCGGAGGCAAGCATGAACGCAGGTGAAGTTACACAAAAGCTTTTTGATGCAAAAAAGAAAAAGGGGAAAACTTTTTCTGATTTGGGAAAAATCATCGACAGGGACGAGGTATGGATAGCATCCCTTTTTTACGGTCAGGCACGCGCTTCCGAAGAAGAAGCTGCCAGGTTGGGTTCTGCGCTTGGGCTTGAAAAGGACCTCTGCGACAGGTTAACTGAATTTCCCACCAAAGGTCTGGGTCCTTTGGTTCCTACCGATCCTTTGATTTATCGGTTTTATGAAATCATGCAGGTTTATGGCATGCCGATGAAGTCTGTAATACATGAAAAATTTGGCGACGGAATCATGAGCGCAATCGATTTCACGCTTACCATTGACAAAGAAATTGATCCAAAAGGTGACCGCGTAGTCGTCACCATGAACGGGAAATTTCTGCCCTATAAAAAATGGTAGGGTGAGGTCTTGCCTTTGGAAATTTTGCAGCTTGCAAAAGCTTGACTGTGGGGGTTGATCGATCGCGCTTCGTGCTATCTGTGTAAACAGCCTACGGTCTTGAGTTATCTCTCAAAATATGGCGGATCTCCGGCACGCATGAACCGCATCCGGTGCCCGCTTTCAGGCATGTCCCGACTGCTCAAAGCGCCGTCCAGCACTTAATACTGAAGTGACGCCTTCGTCGGAATTTATCTGTATCCACTCCACCCGTCATTGGGTCAGAGAGGTTTTCAGTGATTACTTTGCAATTCCTGTGCTCTACGGATTTACTGGGCAACGTGGTATGCACTCATCAATCGCATCTATTTGGTGCGAAAAGGAACGTTGAAACGGGTGTGGCGGCTGACTTTGGTGCTTGACCTATGGTTGCAAACTACCTCCTGCCTGACGCGAAAAACTATAGATGCTGCTGCGAACAGGCAACCCGCCCAAATTTCTGTTAAGACGATTAAGTCGTTCACCCTTTCCGGATTCATGTTCCCAAATTTTTTACGAGTAGATGCGAATCTCGGCACCCGGCTCGATGGTGTCGAACAACTTCGCTTCCCGCCCGTTCACCATGCACTTCAAGTGGCTGTCATCCAGTTCATCCACCCAGCGATCGCCGCGTTTATACAAGCTGCACAGCAACTGCCCGAGCGTATAGCGCCCGGTGGGGATAACCATGCGCTCGGACGTCATCCTCAAAAATTCGCTGGCGTGACCAGAGTACATGATCGCAACTTCATGCCTGCTCTTGAGCAAATCAGCAGGAGACCTGAAGAAAATTTGATTTTTCCGGCCCGGCAAATGTCTTAGACCGCTGCGGATATTAAAACTCAAGCGCCGTGCAACACCGCGCACGCCGTCGATGAGCGCATCATTGGTTTCGACAAAGTTTGGGTAGCGGCCTGTACTGAATTCTTGCATGGTGTCACCTCACGTCTATGTTACGTACGTAAGGATGAGCAATAGCCATGCCACGCGCGTAGTTACATAGAATCAGGTAGTTATAATTTTACGTCAATAATTCTGGTAGGGTTTTTGGTGCGCGCATCCTATGTGGTGCATGCAATTGGTGCAGCGGATTTTTGTTACAAAATATTTATTGCATGACTGCCATTGAAAGCATCTGCAGGAGACCCGAAGAAGCGTCTTTGCCATCACACAGCGCAATCCATCAGCTTTGAACTGCGCATCGCTTCATCGTGCGCGACCACGTCGAGCTGCGCTGCTGCTGATCTTTTTGGCGACGGCCAGATTGGCCAGTTTTTTACAAACACCAGCGCATTTCTTGCAATGATAGTTTGCGAATTTTTTGATTGAATCCACCCGAAATTAAGCGTATAAAATAACTGTGGTTTCGAATTATGGTTTTCTGAGATGTAAACTATCAGTGGGAGGTGCCTATCGACCCTGCAATAATTCATACCCTATAGTTCACCCAAGTCAACATTCTTTGACTGACCTAATTGGTATCCCATATGCCGAGACAAGACGCCGCAATAATGCGGCGGTCTTATTTGAAATTTTTGGTTTGAAGCTTTCGGCAGCGGCCCGATCTCTGGCATCGTCAATAATCAAAATTCGTTTCAATCCGGGTTCCCCTTGCAATCATTAGGTAACGAGCAATAAGCGCGCCCAACTTCCATGCGCTATGGTTCTACTGATTCAGGCAACCATTTTTTCGATAAATAAAAAAGAGGGCACCTTGCGGTGCCCTGAATCGAAGCATTGCGCTTCGGGGAGGTTTACAATTCTGTCGACCTGACGGGTACCACCGGTACCCGTTTGTGGTCTTTAAACGATCATTCCACGCGTTCTCCGTGCAGTGAAACGTCCAAACCTTCACGTTCTTGCTCTTCGCTCACACGCAGGCCGATGACCATGTCGATCACCTTGAGAATGACGAAGGTAACCACAGCGTCATAGACGACCGTGACCAACACACCTTTGCCCTGGATCAGCACCTGGTCAAAGTTGCCTTCAAGCCAGCCGGAAGTACCGCCTATCGCCTTGACCGCAAACACGCCGGTCAGCATCGCACCGATGATGCCGCCGATTGCATGGACACCAAACGCATCCAGCGAGTCGTCGTAGCCGAAGAAGTTCTTCATATAGACAGCGGTAAAGAAGCAGATCACACCAGCAGCGATACCGATTACCAGGGCGCCGGTTGGGCCTACAAAACCCGAAGCCGGCGTAATGGCTACCAGGCCTGCGACCGCACCCGAGCAGATACCGAGCACGCTGGGCTTGCCCTTGGCGATCCATTCGGCAAACATCCAGGCGACGGCTGCCGCTGCAGTAGCGATCTGGGTCACGGCCATGGCCATACCGGCACGGTCACTTGCACTGCCTGCCGAGCCGGCGTTAAAGCCGAACCAGCCCACCCACAGCAACGATGCACCGATCATGGTCAACACCAGGTTGTGCGGCGCCATCACTTCTTTGCCATAACCCAGACGCTTGCCCATTACCAGCGCAGCCATCAGGCCTGCTATACCGGCATTGATATGAACCACGGTACCACCGGCAAAGTCCAGCACGCCGTCACCACCCAACCAGCCGCCGGGTCCCCATACCATGTGGGCGATCGGTGCATACACGGCCAGCAGCCAGATACCCATGAACCACAGCATCGCGGAAAACTTCATGCGGTCTGCAAAGGCACCGGCAATCAGTGCCGGAGTGATGATCGCGAAAGTCATCTGGAAAGTCATGAAAGTGGTTTCCGGGATCGTTCCGGCCAGCGGATTAACCGCGTCCAATCCCATGCCGGTCAGGAAGAACCTGCTCAATCCGCCCATGAACGCGTTGCCGCCGGTAAACGCCAGACTGTAGCCGACAATCATCCAGAGTATGGTCACCAGACAGGTGATGGCAAAGCTTTGCATCACCGTGGCCAGCACGTTTTTCTTGCGCACCATGCCGCCATAGAACAGCGCCAGGCCCGGGATGGTCATCAGCAATACCAGCGCGGTGGAAGTCATCATCCACGCGTTGTCGCCGCTATTGATAAAGGCTGACGGGCTGGGTGCGGCGGCAGGAGCCGCAGCAGGAGCTGGGGCCGCTGCGGCAGCAGGGGCTGCTGCCGGAGCCGCAGCATCATCCGCAAAGGACGGCGCTGCAAACCCACCCAGCAATACCAGCATAGTAAAGAGTGCAAATAATTTTTTCATGTGGTTCTCCTTACAACGCTTCTGCGCCGGATTCACCGGTGCGGATGCGGATGACTTGTTCGAGGTCGGAAACGAAAATCTTGCCGTCGCCGATCTTGCCGGTATTGGCCGCCTTCTCGATCGCTTCGACGACGCGATCGAGCATTTCGCTTTGCACAGCGGCTTCCAGTTTTACTTTAGGCAAAAAATCCACCACATACTCCGCACCGCGATACAGCTCGGTATGCCCCTTTTGCCGGCCAAAGCCCTTGACTTCGGTAACGGTGATGCCTTGCACGCCTATGGCGGAAAGGGCTTCACGCACCTCGTCGAGCTTGAACGGCTTGATGATAGCGACGACCATCTTCATAGCTTTCTCCTTTGTGTGGGCGGGAAAATTCCCGCCCGGTAATTGATTACATCGAGTGCGATACGGACAGCACGCCCCTGGCTTTATCGTAACCGGTCAGATCAGTCTTGCTGATCATGAAGGCCCATGTATACGCACCGAATGCCTTGGCAGCTTTCACGTTGTAGTCTTTGTATGATGCAGCACCATCATTAGCGACTGTTTGCTTGCCAAAGTGCGCGCTCAGGTCGACAGCCGGACCTGCCAGCGTGTAAGTGCCGTTCAACTCCAGGTAACCTGAACCGGAAGAATTGGCAAAACCAAACAGATTGCCGGTGCTGCGGGAGTATTTGAGCGACACGGTTTTCCAGCCGATCGAACCATAAAATTCATTGGTATCGGCATTCACAGCGCCAGCTGCGTTACCGCCGTAGTTGTAGCGCAAAAAGCCCACGTTATAGTTATAGTCGCCAGCGAAACTAGCCGAATACCCACCGTAGGTATCTAGCTCCAGGCTGGCGCCGCTGGTAGCGGCATAGCCTTGTGAGCTATACAACCAGCTGATATTTGAACCCCACGTACCCACGTAAAATCCATTGGGATTCACGTAGTCAAAACCACCTTGAATAGCTCCTTCGTGATTAGTTTGGGTAATGCCGCGATACAGGTAATCGGTAGTCAGGCTGACATTCCCGGAGAACGGCGAAGCGGGCGCTGTATCTGCCATTGCGACGGCGGGCACAGCCAGCGCAGCCAGGATCAACGAGTTCAATAATTTGCGTTTCATCATGATGTGTTCCTTTTATGGTTAAGTTAACAAGCGGGGGTGAATATTTCCGCAAGTGCTTATCAGCAGAATGCGTGCCAAAGTTTTTTAAATTTATAATACATATAGTTACTAAGCAGCGATGTTTGTAACAAAACATTCACGCACCAATTCAATGCGCGCCAACAGCCTTCCGCACCGCTTGTGTGCAGCTACTGAATTCCCTCCTAGGCATCCGGGTAAAGTGAATTTTGCTACACTGGCTGCCATGACCAATCTTTTGGAGTAAAGCCATGTTGAACGCGAAAATTTTTGAGGATCTTTCAGCCAAGTTAAGCGAGGTTGCCAATAGCAGTCCTGCCAAAGACATCGAAAAGAACATGCGCGCCCTGCTCACCCAGGGCTTCGCAAAGCTCGATCTGGTGACCCGAGAAGAATTCGACGTACAGACCCAGGTGCTGGCGCGCACCCGGGAAAAGCTGACCGCACTGGAAGCGCGTGTCGCGGAACTGGAAGCACAAGGCAAGTAAATTACTTGAATCAATCCAAATCAAGTGCTCCTAAAAATTCAAATTTCCGGTGCAACTGCTGATGGGCCGATTAGCCATCCGGCTAACCCGGCACAACACGCCGGGCAAGTGTCTGGTCATAAACCTGACAAGGCGCTCGAGAAAAATTGCAGCACAGCATGTGAAAGTATGGGTACGCAGGATTTTTCGATCGTAACGCGGTATGGCAACGAAACGTTGAATTTTAGGGAGTACTGGTGAGCCTGGCTGTACTCTACAGCCGGGCGCTGTCCGGCATGGAAGCGGCCCTGGTCACCGTCGAGGTGCACATCGCCAACGGTCTGCCCAACTTCACAATCGTGGGTCTGCCTGAAACCGAAGTAAAAGAAAGCAAGGATCGCGTCCGTGCCGCACTGCAAAACTGCCAGTTCGATTTTCCCGCGCGCCGCATCACCGTCAATCTCGCCCCGGCCGACCTGCCCAAGGAAAGCGGACGCTTCGACCTGCCCATCGCGCTCGGCATCCTCGCCGCAACCGGACAGATCCCCTCCGACCACCTGAATGATTACGAGTTTGCCGGCGAACTTGCGTTGACCGGCGAATTGCGCGCAATCCGCGGCGCGCTGGCGATGACCTATCGCGCGGTCAGCAGCGGGCGCGGCTTCATCCTGCCGCAAGCGAATGCCGCCGAAGCGGCACTGGTCGAAGATGCGACCGTGTATGGTGCGCAGTCGCTGCTGCAGGTGGCGGCGCACCTCACCGGACGGGAGCGGATCGCGCCCTATGTCAACCAGCTGCAAACCATACAACCGCACTATCCGGACATGCGCGAAGTGAAGGGACAAGCGCAGGCCAAGCGCGCGCTGGAGATCGCCGCCGCGGGCGGGCACAGTGTGCTGATGATGGGACCGCCGGGCACCGGGAAATCCATGCTGGCGGCGCGCTTTCCCGGCATCCTGCCGCAAATGACCGAGGCCGAGGCGCTGCAGAGCGCGGCGCTGCAATCGCTGGATGGCAACTTCGATGTAACGAAGTGGAAAACGCGTCCCTATCGCGCGCCGCACCACACTGCTTCCGGCGTGGCGCTGGTCGGCGGCGGCAGCAATCCACGCCCCGGCGAAATCTCGATGGCTTTGCACGGCGTGCTGTTTCTCGACGAGTTGCCGGAGTTCGATCGCAGCGTGCTGGAAGTGTTGCGCGAGCCGATGGAATCGGGCCATATCACCATTTCCCGCGCCGCACGCCGCGCCGATTTTCCCGCTCAATTTCAGTTGATCGCGGCGATGAATCCCTGCCCGTGCGGCTATCTCGGTCACTACAACGGCAAGTGCCGCTGCACGCCGGACCAGATATCGCGCTATCGCAGCAAGATCTCCGGCCCGTTGCTGGACCGTATCGACATCCAGATCGAGGTGCCCGCCGTACCGCAGGACGACCTGGTCAACAAGGCGGATGGCGAATCCAGCGCCGACCTGCAGGCACGCGTCGAGATCGCGCGCCAGCGCCAGTTGGCACGCCAGGACAAGTCCAATGCGCAACTCTCGGTGACCGAAATTGATGCGCTATGCGTGCCCGACGAGCAGGGTATCGCGCTGCTGCAACAGGCCATCAGCCGCCTCAGCCTGTCGGCGCGCGCCTATCACCGCGTGCTCAAGGTGGCGCGCAGCATCGCCGACTTGGAGGGTGAGGACGGCATCACCAGCAGACATATCGCCGAAGCAGTGCAATATCGCCGGTTAAATCTTTGAACCGAACGCAGCCGCCGGATGCATGCCTGCATGTTAAAATCCCGCGTTCTCTTTTCAAGCAGCACGCCATGACCCGCACTTCCCATCCTATCGAACAGCTCATCAAGCAGCGCATCCTGATCTTGGACGGCGCGATGGGCACGATGATTCAGCGCTACAAACTGACCGAGGAACATTATCGCGGCACAGTGCTGTACGGGGAATATCCAGCGGGTTTTTCAGACGACAACGTCGAGCGCAAGCGCTTTGCCGATCACCCGGTCGATGTCAAAGGCAACAACGACCTGCTGCTGCTGACCCAGCCGCAGATCATTCGTGGCATCCACGCCGAATACCTGGCGGCGGGCGCGGACATCATCGAGACCTGCACGTTCAATTCCACCGAGGCATCGCTGGACGATTACGACATGGTGGAGCTGGCCTATGAACTGAACTTTGCCGGGGCGAGACTGGCGCGCGGCGTGTGCGACGAATTCGAGGCGAAGATCCCCAATAAGCCGCGCTTTGTTGCCGGCGTGCTGGGACCGACCACCAAGACCGCCTCGATCTCGCCGGACGTAAACGATCCGGGTTTCCGCAATATCAGCTTTGATGAACTGGTGGCCGGCTATACCGAAGCGATACGCGGCCTGCTCGACGGCGGCGCGGATCTGCTGATGGTGGAAACCATTTTCGACACGCTCAATGCCAAGGCCGCGCTGTTCGCGATCGAGCAGTATTTCGAACTGCACAAGGTGCGCGTGCCGATCATGATCTCCGGCACCATCACCGATGCCTCCGGGCGCACGCTGTCCGGCCAGACCACCGAGGCATTCTGGAATTCGTTGAGCCATGCCAAGCCGCTGTCGATCGGGCTGAATTGCGCATTGGGCGGCGATCTGATGCGCCCCTATCTGGAAGAATTGTCGCGCGTGGCCAGCGTGTATGTCAGCGCGCACCCGAATGCAGGCCTGCCCAACCCGTTGTCGGAAACGGGCTACGACGAGACTCCCGAATATACAGCCGGGGTGGTGAAAGAGTTTGGCACCAGCGGCTTCCTCAACATCGCGGGCGGTTGCTGCGGCACCACCCCCGCGCACATCAGGGCGATCGCCGACGCGTTGCGCGATGTGCCGCCGCGCAAGCTTCCCGACATCGAACCCAAGTGCCGGTTGTCCGGGCTGGAAGCGTTCAATATCGGCGACGACTCGCTGTTCGTCAATGTCGGCGAGCGCACCAACGTCACCGGCTCGAAGATGTTCGCGCGGCTGATCCTGTCCGGCGATTACGCCCAGGCCCTCGATGTGGCGCGCAACCAGGTCGAGGGCGGGGCGCAGGTGGTGGACATCAACATGGACGAGGCGATGCTGGACTCGCAGGCGGCCATGGTGAAGTTTCTTAACCTGGTCGCCTCCGAACCGGACATTTCCAAAGTGCCGCTGATGATCGATTCGTCCAAGTGGGATGTGATCGAAGCGGGCTTGAAATGCGTGCAGGGCAAGGCCATCGTCAATTCGATCTCGCTGAAGGAAGGCGAAGCACAGTTCATCCACTATGCCACGCTGGTGCGCCGCTACGGCGCGGCAGCGGTGGTGATGGCATTCGACGAACAGGGCCAGGCCGACACCTACCAGCGCAAGACCGAGATCTGCAAGCGCAGCTATGACATCCTGGTCAACAAGGTCGGCTTCCCCCCGGAAGACATCATCTTCGACCCGAACATTTTCGCGATCGCGACCGGCATCGAGGAACACAACAACTACGCGGTGGACTTCATCGAGGCGACCGCATGGATACACAAGCATCTGCCGTATGCAAAGATCAGCGGCGGCGTGTCCAACGTGTCGTTCTCGTTCCGCGGCAACGACGCGGTGCGCGAGGCGATCCACACCGTGTTCCTGTACCACGCGATCAGGGCGGGCCTGACCATGGGCATCGTCAACGCCGGGCAACTCGGCGTGTACGAGGAAATTCCCCGGGAACTGCGTGACGCGGTGGAAGACGTGGTGCTCAATCGCGATCCCGATGCCGGCGAAAAACTGGTGACCATGGCTGAATCCGTCAAGGGCGGCGGCAAGGTACAGGTTGAAAATCTGGAATGGCGCAACGGCACCGTGCAGGAGCGCCTGACCCATGCGCTGGTGCGCGGCATCACCGCGTTTATTGTCGAGGACACCGAGGAGGCGCGGCTGCAGGCGAAGTTCCCGGTCGAAGTGATCGAGGGCCCGCTGATGATCGGGATGAATGTGGTCGGCGACCTGTTCGGCGCGGGCAAGATGTTCCTGCCACAGGTGGTCAAATCGGCGCGTGTGATGAAACAGGCGGTGGCGCACCTGGTGCCCTACATCGAGGCGGAAAAACTGCGCTCCGGGGACACCAGCACCAAGGGCAAGATCGTGATGGCAACGGTCAAGGGCGACGTGCATGACATCGGCAAGAACATCGTCACCGTGGTGTTGCAGTGCAACAACTTCGAGGTGGTGAACATGGGCGTGATGGTGCCCTGCCAGCAGATCCTCGACACCGCGCGCGAAAGCAATGCCGACATCATCGGCCTGTCCGGTCTGATCACGCCCTCGCTGGAAGAGATGGCGCATGTCGCGAAAGAGATGCAGCGCCAGGGCTTCACGATACCTTTACTGATCGGCGGCGCGACCACTTCGCGCATGCACACCGCAGTCAAGGTGGAACCGAACTACCTGAACGGGCCGACGGTGTACGTCACCGATGCATCGCGCGCGGTCGGCGTGTGCAGCAATCTGCTCTCCGACACGCTGCGCGATGAATACGTCGCGGGCATCAAGTCCGAATACGCAAAGGCGCGCGAACAGCACGAGGGCAAGAAGGTCAAGGCGGTGTATGTTCCGCTGGCCGAAGCGCGCGCGCGCGGCTTGCAGACCGACTGGAAGCATTACACGCCGCCCAAACCGTGGTTGCCGGGCGTGCACAAGTTCGAGGCTTATCCGCTCGACAAGATCGCCGAATACATCGACTGGACACCGTTCTTCCAGGCATGGGAACTGGCCGGCCGCTACCCGAAGATATTGCAGGACGAGGTGGTCGGCGAAGAAGCGCGCAAGCTGTTTTCCGATGCGCAGGCAATGCTGCAGCAGATTATCAAGGGAAAATGGCTGACCGCAAACGCGGTGTTCGGCCTGTTCCCGGCGAACAGCGTCGCTGTCGATGGAGGTCCGGGCGACGACATCGAGATCTATACCGACGAGACGCGCAGCAAGATTGCGATGACCTGGCACAACCTGCGCCAGCAAAACCGGAAACCGGCCGACATCCCGAACTACTGCCTCGCGGATTTCATCGCGCCCAGAGACTCAAAGGTCAAGGATTACATCGGTGCATTCGCGGTAACCGCCGGCATCGGCATCGACGCGCGGGTCGCGGAATTCGAAAGGCAGAATGACGACTACAGCGCGATCATGCTCAAGGCGCTGGCCGATCGTCTCGCCGAAGCCTTCGCCGAACTGCTGCACGCCCGGGTGCGCCGCGAATTCTGGGGCTATGCGACTGACGAAACGCTGGACAACAACGCGCTGATCGCGGAACAATACCGCGGCATTCGACCCGCGCCCGGTTATCCGGCCTGCCCCGAGCATTCGGAAAAAGGCCCGTTGTTCGACCTGTTGCAGGCGCCGCTGAACGCCGGCATCACGATCACCGAAAGCTTTGCGATGCTGCCTACCGCAGCGGTAAGCGGCTTTTACTTCTCGCATCCGCAGGCCAAATATTTTGCCGTCGGCAAAATCGACAGGGATCAGGCGGCTGATTATGCAAGACGCAAGGAATGGCCGCTGGAAGTGGCTGAACGCTGGCTTGCGCCCGTGCTTGGCTATTAATTCAATGGAGGACAATTATGAGCAAGATTACGACCAATATTTCGCTGGCAATGTTGTTGGCTGTCGGCATTTTTTCAACCACCGCGTGCTCTAAACAGGACGCACCAAAAACGGAGACTGGCAACATGACTCAACTGATCAAGACCGATGTAAAACTGGGCAAGGGCGATCTGGCTGTCCCCGGCAAGAACGTGACGGTGCAGTACACCGGCTGGCTTTACGATGCCGATGCGCCGGATCACCACGGCAAGAAATTCGACAGCTCGCGCGACCGCAACGAACCCTTCGAATTCTCCCTGGGCGCAGGACAAGTGATCCTGGGCTGGGATCAGGGCGTGGCCGGCATGCAGGTCGGCGGGGAGCGCACACTGATCATTCCCCCGAACCTGGGATATGGCTCGCGCGGTGCCGGTGGCGTGATTCCGCCAAACGCGACGCTGGTTTTTGATGTCGAGCTGCTGGGCGTTCATTAACAAATTCTTACAGCGCATTACGGCCCGTCATGATATTTAGGTGATGAGCCGGATCTCGCAACCGCTGCTGGTTGCCGCGCCGAAGCTGGATTACCTGTATGCGGCGCTGTACCTGTTGGGTGCGGTATATTTTATATTTCGCAATGCCTGGCAGGCATTTCGCTTTTAGCTAAAGGAAAAATTTATGCAATGTCCAAACTGCGCTTCAGAACTTGAACCAAATGCAACCGAATGCAAAAAATGCGGGAGCACGATGGTTGTCAGACGCACTACCGTTGGTGTTTTCGTCGGCTGGGCAGGCATGGTGGCCGGTTTTATCTGGATCATGTTGTTTGTTCCCATGACGTTTCTGCCCTTCCTTGGCTATGACATGGGAAGTTTTCCCTGGTATACACTGGTCATTGGCGCGCTGGTAACCGTTGCCTTGCTTCGCTATTCCAAAAAGTCACGGCATTCCATGTGGGTACGCCCCGGGGAGTGAGCAACAATGATCACGCGTAAAACCCCGGCGATTCATATCCTGGGGATCTGCGGCACCTTCATGGGTGGCATCGCCGTGCTTGCCAGGCAGGCCGGATATCGTGTTACCGGCTGTGATGCCAACGTATACCCGCCGATGAGCACGCAGCTTGAAGCGCAGGGTATCGCGCTGATCGAGGGCTTCGGCCTGGAACAGCTGGCACTCGAACCGGATAGGTTCGTGATCGGCAATGTGATGTCGCGCGGCAATCCGCTGATGGAAGAAATCCTCAACCGCAACCTGCCCTACATCTCCGGGCCGCAATGGCTGGCAGACACCCTGCTGCGCGACAAATGGGTGCTGGCTGTCGCGGGCACCCACGGCAAGACCACCACCAGCGCAATGCTGGCCTGGATACTGGACTACGCAGGGCTGAACCCCGGCTTTCTGATCGGCGGCGTGCCGCAGAATTTCGGCGTCTCCGCCCGGCTCACCGAATCGCCGTTCTTTGTCATCGAAGCCGATGAATACGACACCGCATTTTTCGACAAACGCTCCAAGTTCGTGCATTACCGCCCGCGTACCGCAATCCTCAACAATCTCGAATTCGATCACGCCGACATCTTTCCCGACCTCGCCGCGATCGAAACGCAGTTCCATCATCTGGTGCGCACCGTTCCCGGCAACGGGCTGATCGTCAGCAACGGCCGCGCGGCCGCGCTGGATCGGGTTTTGCAGCGCGGTTGCTGGACAGCGGTGGCGCATTTCGGCACGGATGACGGCTGGCAGATCGATGCCGACAACCGTGTATTGCTCGGCGGAGAAGCGCAGGACACCTTGGACTGGGACCTGCTCGGCGAACACAATCGCCAGAATGCGCTCGCCGCGCTCGCCGCAGCTCGCCATGCCGGCGTGCCCGTCAAGCAGGGATTGGCGGCGTTGAAAGAATTCAGGAACGTGAAACGGCGCATGGAAATTCGCGGTGTCGCCAACGGCATTACCGTTTATGACGATTTTGCCCACCATCCCACCGCGATCGACACCACGGTTGCCGGCCTGCGCCGCAAGGTCGGCAGCGCGCGGATACTGGCCGTGCTGGAACCGCGTTCCAACACGATGAAACTGGGCATGATGAAAGATGCATTGCCCGCCAGCCTGAAGGATGCCGATCTGGCGTTTTGTTACGCGGCCAACCTCGGCTGGGATGCGCGCAGTGCACTGTTGCCGCTGGGCGACAAGGCTGTCGTTGAAGACCGGCTGGATGCCTTAATCGCCAAAATCGTCGCCGCCGCAAGGCCCGGCGACCATATCCTGGTGATGAGCAACGGCGGCTTTGGCGGGATACACGAAAAATTGCTGGATCAATTGCAGCGCTGATTCATTAACCCTGGTTGTCCAGGCCCAATTCCTGGATTTTGCGCGTCAGCGTGTTGCGCCCGATCCCGAGCAGGGTGGCCGCCTCGATACGCCGTCCGTTGGTGTGATGCAATGCCTGCACGATCAGCGTGCGTTCAAATTGCGCGGTCAGGCTGTCCATGATGCGCTCGTCGCCGCGCTGCAGCGCAAGCGCGGCCTGTTGCGCCAATGCTGTCTTCCAGTCGCCCTCGGTCGATTCTCTCGTCGCCGACCCGCCGCGCCACTCCGGCGGCAGGTCGGCGATCTCGATGGTCTGTGACGGCGTCATCACGGTCAGCCAGTGGCAAAGGTTTTCCAGCTGGCGCACGTTGCCCGGAAATTCCTGCGCGCTCAGATGCTGCAATGTCGCCTCGCTGAATTGCTTCTGCTCAACCGCCAGATCGCGCGCGCTCTTTTGCAGAAAATATTTTGCCAGCAGCGGGATATCCTCGCGCCGCTCGCGCAGCGGCGGCAGCCGCAACCGGATCACATTCAGGCGGTGGAACAAATCCTCGCGGAACATGCCCTGTTTGACGCGTTCTTCCAGATTCTGGTGGGTGGCGGTAATGATGCGCACGCTGGACTTGATCGGCTGGTGTCCGCCGACACGGTAGAAGTTTCCGTCCGACAACACCCGCAATAAACGGGTTTGCAGTTCAGGCGGCATGTCTCCGATTTCATCCAGGAACAGCGTGCCGCCTTCTGCCTGCTCGAAACGCCCGCGTCGGGTCGTTGCCGCGCCGGTAAACGCGCCGCGCTCATGGCCGAACAACTCGGACTCCAGCAGGTCCTTGGGAATCGCGGCGGTATTGATCGCAATAAACGGTTTGTCGGCACGCGGGCTGTGGCGGTGCAGCGCCCTGGCGACCAGCTCCTTGCCGGTTCCCGATTCGCCGTTGATCAGAACCGTGGCATGCGACTGCGACAGCCTGCCGATGGCGCGAAACACTTCCTGCATCGCGGGCGCCTGGCCGAGCATGTCGGCATCCGCCTCAACCGGCTCGGTCTCGCCCGATTTGCGCAGGCTCTGCTCCAGCGCGCGCCTGATCAGTTCCACTGCGTGGTTGATGTCGAAAGGTTTGGGCAGGTATTCGAATGCGCCGCCCTGGAACGCGGAAACGGCGCTTTCAAGATCGGAATACGCGGTCATGATGATGACCGGAATAAGCGGGTGACGCCGGTGCAGCATCTGCAAAAAATCCAGTCCGGAACTTCCCGGCATGCGGATATCGCTGACGACTACCTGCGGTATTACGCCATCACCCAGCGTTTGCAGCGCATCGTCCGCCGAGGCAAAACTCTTGAACTCGATATCCTCGCGTGCCAGGGATTTTTCCAGCACCCAGCGGATGGAGCGGTCGTCGTCAATAATCCAGACAGGTTTCATTTTGGTCGCCTAACTATTCAAGGGATGGGAAGCAATACGGTGAAGCAGGTGCGCCCGGGCTCACTGTCAAACTCGATGATGCCGTGATGCTGGCTGACAAAATCCTGCGCGATGGTCAGTCCCAACCCATGCCCGTCGGCATGCCCGGACACCAGGGGATAGAATATCTTGTCCTGCAATTCGGGCGGGATTCCGGGCCCGTTATCGATGATTTCCACCCGCACCGCCTGGCGGTACAGGCGTTTGATCAGCGTCGCCTGATGCGCCACACGGGTGCGCAAAGTGATCATCCCGTTACCGTGCATGGCCTGGGCTGCGTTGCGCACGATATTCAGCATGACTTGTATCAATTGCTCCTTGTCGCCAACCAGCGCGGGCAAGCTGATATCGTAGTCGCGTTTTATCTTCAAGCCCTCCGGCATTTCCGCCATGACCACGCTGCGCACACGTTCCAGCACTTCGTGAATGTTGAGCGCGCTGGCGTGCGAGGCATTCTGCGGAGCCAGCAGTTTTTCCATCAGCGAACGCAAACGGTCTGCTTCCTGCACAATGACCTGGGTGTATTCGCGCAAGGCGGGTTTTTCCAGTTCCTGCTCAAGCAATTGCGCCGCGCCGCGTATGCCGCCGAGCGGGTTCTTGATTTCATGCGCAAGATTGCGCAACAGCAGGCGGTTCGCCTGGGTCTGGTCTAACATCTGCTCTTCGCGAGCCAGTTTGAGCGGTCTGTCCATGGGGTGAAATTCGAGCAGCAAGTAGCGCTTGCCAAGCTGCAACGGCGTTGCCGCGCAGCGCAGATGCACCCGGCCATTTCCGTGTGTTCCCAGTGTCAAATCGTGCTCGATAAAGCTGGCATTGTTTTGCACCGCCTGCTGCATGGCGTTGGCCAGTTGTTCGGTATGCGTGAATACCTGCTGGAGCGGAAGTCCATGCATGTTTTTATCGCTGATGTCGAACAGGTTCTCCGCGGCCGGATTGATATAAACAATGCGCGACTCCTCGTCCAGCACGATAACGGCGGTCGCAAGGTGTTCCAGTCCAAGGTGGGGAAAATCAGGCATACGGTTTACTGAGCAGAAAGCATGCCAGAAGCGATATCGAATTTGATTTTAATGCGGGTCGGTGCAATTCATCCGCATTATTCACGCCGGGCGTTGCGCCGGACCGATTCGAGCGGGTATCGGGTTGGCACCGGTGGAGACGCACCTACTCATTGCTGACTCTCGACAGTTCGGTTTTGAGCGCATCGACATTCTGCTGGTGAAGGTCGACCTGATCGCTCAGCTGCTTGATTTTTGCGTCATATTTCGCGACATTCCGATAGGTATGGCCATCTGCTCCCTTGAAGACTTCCGGGTTGGCCTTGCCGTCCGCAAGATTTTGCTGGGCTGCTGCAAGCTGCTTTTGCTCCGAGTTCAACTCATCCTGCAAAATCTTGCGGCGCGTATCATCCCGTTCCCTTTGCGTTGCGCTACTCACACTTGGAAAGCCTGCGGGAGATTGCGCCTGGGCGGGCGGCAACATGGTCGACAACGGTTCCAGATAGATACGCTTGCCGCCCTTTAGCGGCGTACTGGAATAGGTGACATTGCCGTTCGCATCCACCGACTTGTAGATATCGGCATGCGCCAACATCGGACAGATGCACAGTACTGCAATCAGGTATCCACCAAATTTCATGTCGTTTCCCCGGAAAGTAACGCCTCAAGTATAGGACAAGCGCCCGGCGCAGACAAACATTTGCGATCCAAAGCAAAACGGGGCTTGCGCCCCGTTTTGCTTTACCGCATTTGTAACTGACTGCTTGCCGCTATTCGACTAGATACTGTAATACATATCGAACTCGACAGGATGCGTGGTCATGCGCAGACGGGTCACCTCATCCATCTTCAGTGCAATATAGGCATCGATGAAGTCGTTGGAGAACACGCCACCGCGGGTCAGGAACTCGCGATCCTTGTCCAGGTGTGCCAGGGCTTCATCCAGCGAGCTGCACACGGTCGGGATTTTTGCATCTTCTTCGGGCGGCAGATCATACAGGTTCTTGTCGGCCGGATCGCCGGGGTGAATCTTGTTCTGGATACCGTCCAAACCCGCCATCATCAGCGCAGTAAAGCAAAGGTAAGGGTTCGCGGTAGGATCCGGGAAGCGCGTTTCGATACGGCGCGCCTTTTCGTTGGGCACGTGTGGAATCCGGATCGAAGCCGAGCGATTTTTCGCCGAGTAGGCCAGCTTGGTCGGCGCCTCATAGTGCGGAACCAGACGCTTATAGGAGTTGGTACCGGGGTTGGTGATCGCATTCAATGCCTTGGCGTGTTTGATAATGCCGCCGATGTAATACAGCGCAGTCTCTGACAGCCCGGCATATCCATTGCCTGCAAACAGATTCTTGCCGCCCTTCCAGATGGACTGGTGCACGTGCATACCGGAACCATTGTCACCAACGATAGGCTTGGGCATGAAGGTTGCCGTCTTGCCGTACTGATGCGCCACGTTGTGCACAACATATTTAAGGACTTGAGTCTGGTCTGCGCGACGCACCAGCGTATTGAACTTGGTACCGATCTCGCACTGGCCGGCAGTGGCCACCTCGTGGTGGTGCACCTCGACTTCGATGCCGATTTCTTCCAGAGCCAGACACATCGCGGCACGAATGTCATTCAGGCTGTCCACGGGCGGTACCGGGAAGTAGCCGCCCTTGACGGTTGGGCGGTGGCCGGTATTGCCGCCATCAAACTTTTCCGCTGATGACCAGGCAGCCTCTTCGGAGTTAACCTTGACGAAGCAGCCCGACATGTTAATTTCCCAGTTAACAGAGTCAAAGATAAAGAATTCCGGTTCCGGGCCGAAGTAAGCGGTATCGCCGATACCGCTGGATTTCAGGTATGCCTCGGCACGCTTTGCTATGGAGCGCGGATCGCGGTCGTAGCCTTTGCCGTCGGTGGGCTCCACCACATCACAGGTGATCACCAGCGTGTTCTCATCCATGAACGGATCCAGAAAAGCGGTTTCGGGATCCGGCATCAACAGCATGTCTGAAGCTTGAATGCCCTTCCAGCCGGAGATGGAAGAGCCGTCGAAGGCATGGCCTTCCTCAAACTTTTCCATGCCCACATGCTTGGCGGGCACACCCACATGCTGTTCCTTGCCGCGTGTATCGGTAAAGCGGAAATCCACGAACTTGACTTCGTGGTCCTTGATCATCTTTAACACATCAGTTGCCGACATCGACATAGCCATCTCCCTAAACATCAAATTGAAAATTTAACCAAAAACCCGAAATTTCTATTGCAGAAAGCGTGCCAACCCTTCTTGCATCGCAGACTGCCATTGTGCCACAAGCCCGATCGGGAAAGCAGCAAAAAATTTGCACCTGAATCGGGCACTGCACCGCGGGGATGCACTAATTTTGTGCACAGCTGCGATGAACATGAATTGCGCGAAAAATCGGGTCTTTGCCAATCCGTTCGTCGCAGCGAGCTTGCAGCGCATCGGCGCCCTCCGGCGAGGACTCCCTTGCCAGATAGATTTCGGCATCGACCTTGCCGTCGAGATAGTGGAAAACCACCCGATTGTTTGCCAAAGCCTCGACCCCCAGGCATTCCGCCAGATGTGCCATCAGGCCAGGGCGGCTGGGCAGATGCGCATTGGGCTTGGCTTTCATATCGTCTTCAGGGTCGATATGCACCATCACGTCCAGCACATGATGATTCTTGAGCACGGCATGGCGTGCCGATTCCGCAATGAAATGCCCCTCGGAAACACTGATCTTGGGATCGACCATGATGTGCGCATCGACCAGCGCATTGTCCGCCATCTTGCGGGTGCGCAACTCGTGCAGGCCGCGCACGCCGTGGACTTGAAGCAGGGTCTGGCGAATCGCCTCGACCTCCTCCGCTGCCAGTCCGGTATCGATGAGTTCAGCCATCGCTTCCAGCGCCAGCTTGCCGCCCATGTGCGCGATCATCACCCCCACCACCGCGGCTGCGACCAGGTCAAGAAAAGTATAGCCCAGCAGGTTACCGCCCACCCCGATGATCACCACCAGCGAAGAGGCCGCATCAGAGCGCGCGTGCCAGGCGTTCGCAACCAGCATCTGCGAGCGCACCCGTTTGGCCACTGCCAGCATGTAGCGAAACAATCCTTCCTTGGCGAGCAGGGCAAGAAACGCGATCGCCAGCGCCAGCGGATGGACTGCCCGCAACGCCTCGGGATGCTGCAGGCGCAACGCGGCCACCACCAGCAGCGCCACGCCGAGCGCCGCGAGAAATGTCCCGAGGATAAGCGTCGCCGCGGTTTCTATCCGGGCATGTCCGTAGGGATGCTCCGCATCGGCGTGCCGGTTGCCGTGTCGATTCGCGAACAGCACCAGCACGTCCGACAGCAGATCCGACATGGAGTGCAAACCATCCGCCATCAATGCTTGCGAATGCGAAAAAAATCCGCCCAGCAGCTGCAACGAGGTGAGCAGCACATTGATGGCGATACTGACCCAGGTACTCTTTTGCGCGGCGGCAAAACGTTCCGGATTTACCGGCTCGAATGCCCCGATCTGCTGCTCGGATTTGCGTTGTGGGCTGTGCTTTTTCATGTCGTTATGCGGGTATAGCTCTATAATATCAAGCATACCATCTCTGCCAACCCAGTCATATTCGCTTAGCCAGAAAGAATCGCCATGGGAACCATCACCGCCATTCTGCAAGCCGCGCAACAGCGCGCCAGGGAATTGAACCTGACCTATGAAGGCGCGCTGTATCCGCGCGAGGCCCATGAAATTCTGCAGTCCGCACCCGGCGCGAAAATGGTGGATGTGCGCAGCCGCGCTGAGCTGGACTGGGTCGGCAAATTCCCGAATGCCACCGCGATCGAATGGGCAAGCTATCCGGGGATGATCCGCAACCCGCACTTCATCGCACAGCTCGAACAGCAAGTCGACAGGGAAGCGCTGGTCATCTTCGTTTGCCGGAGCGGCGGGCGCTCGCACCACGCCGCGATCGCCGCGACCCAGGCCGGCTACCGCGACTGCTACAACATGCTGGAAGGCTTCGAGGGTGATATGGACGCCAGCAAACACCGCAATACCAAAGGCGGCTGGCGTGCGGCGGGGTTGCCCTGGGAACAGAGCTAGGGCGGGATATTTTTTGTTTCCTCGGAAATGAGTGTGGAAATTTCCAATAGAGCCGCCATGTAATTCTAATATCAAACAGGGAGTCTCTTGACGCGGTAATGCAATCGCATTACCATTGTTCTGACATTAGGAGCCCTTAACCATTATGCCCAGCACGCTACAATTTGAATCAACCTTGACCGACCGTTATCAAACTACGGTTCCGGAAACGGTTCGCCACGTCTTGAGGTTAAGCAAGCGCGATAAGATTCATTACATTATCCAGCCTGATGGCGCTGTCCTCATGACTCGTTCCGCGCCTTCAGAAGACGACCCTTTAGTGGGCAACTTCCTGGAATTCTTGGCGCAAGACATGAAAAAGCATCCGGATCACATACAAATGATTGATGCCGGGTTAGCTAATCGCATCCGTTCTCTGGTTGGTCACGTTGAGGTCGATCTTGATGCGCCGCTGCCGGCAGACGATGAATGACACCGTTGGTGGTCAACGGCTGGACACTGTTCGCCCATCCTCTGTTTCTTGAACAACTGGAAATAACCGCAGCAAAGGTTGAAGAACTTCGCCGTAAAGACCCATCTGGATATTCAAAAAAGAATGCATCAAAACGCCTTGCCGCAATCAATAAACTTGCATTCGAAGTAATCCCTCAAGACCCGGGCCGGCCTGAATATCGCCAAGGAGAAACACTTGGAAAAGAACACAAACACTGGTTTCGCGCCAAATTCTTCCAGCAGTACCGGCTGTTCTTTCGCTTCCATCAGAAAAGTAAAATCATCATCTACGCCTGGGTGAATGATGAGGACACCAAGCGTGCTTATGAAAGTGATGATGATGCATATCTCTTCTTCAGCAAGATGCTGAACAGCGGCCATCCACCGAGCGGCTGGGATGAATTATTATCTGAAGCACGTCAATTACAGCAGCAACCATAATTGATATCCCACACTGAAATCCGAAGAGCCAATTTTTTAGGGGGGCTGAAAAGTCCGTTCGTGTTAAGCGTCCTTAGTTGCGGTAATCGATGATCAGCGGCGCATGGTCCGAAAAGCGCTCCGCCTTGTAAATGCTTGCAGAGTCGGCCAGCGCGGCAATGCCCGGCGTGGCAATCTGGTAATCGATGCGCCAGCCGACATCCTTCGCCCAAGCCTGGCCGCGATTCGACCACCAGGTATAGGCTTCCAGTTCCGGATGCACACGGCGGAACACGTCGGCAAAGCCGACCTGGTCGAACAACTCGGTCAGCCAGGCGCGCTCTTCGGGCAGGAATCCGGAATTCTTTTTATTCCCGCGCCAGTTCTTCAGGTCGATTTCACGGTGCGCGATGTTCCAGTCGCCGCAGATCACCACTTCGCGCCCGCTGCCTATTAATTCTTTCAGGTGCGGCATGAACGCTGCCATGAACTTGAACTTGACCGCCTGGCGTTCTTCGCCGCTGGAACCGGACGGCAGGTACACCGAGACCACGCTGAAGCCGGCAAAATCCGCGCAGATATAACGCCCCTCTGCATCGAACTCGGCGATACCCAGACCCCGGGTGACCAGTTGCGGCTGTTCGCGGCAATAGATGCCGACGCCGCTGTAGCCCTTCTTTTCCGCGTAGTGGAAATAGCCTTGATAGCCCTGTGGCGCGAGCATTTGAGCGGTCATGTCCGGCGCCTGCGCCTTGAGTTCCTGCAGGCAGATGATGTCGGCATCCTGCCTGGCCAGCCATTCATAAAAACCCTTGCCGCTCGCCGAGCGGATGCCGTTGAGATTGACGGTAATGATGCGCATGAAAATTTTCGGGTGTTGTCGGGAGTGCCATTATAATGTGCATCCGTGCGCCAACCCGTAGCATCAGCCATGTCCAATTTCAGACTCGACTTCATCCGCTTTGCCGTGCAGCAACAGGTTTTGTGTTTCGGCGAATTCAAAACCAAGGCCGGACGCATGTCGCCGTATTTTTTCAATGCCGGCCTGTTCAACGACGGTGCATCGTTAAGAAACCTGTCGCAATTTTATGCGCAGGCGATACAGGCCGCGGAAGTCCCCTACGACATGCTGTTCGGCCCGGCCTACAAAGGCATCCCGCTGGCCGCCGGAACCGCGATCGCGCTGGCCGAGCAGGGCAGCAACGTGCCGTATTGCTACAATCGCAAGGAAGCCAAGGACCACGGCGAGGGTGGCACCACGGTAGGCGCAAAATTGCAGGGCCGGGTGCTGATCATCGATGACGTGATTTCTGCCGGCACATCGGTGCGCGAATCCATCGACCTGATCCGCGCGGCAGGCGCCCAGCCATGCGCAGTCGTGATCGCGCTGGACCGGATGGAACGCGGCAAAAGCGAACTCTCTGCCGTGCAGGAAGTGCGCCGCAACTATAATATTCCGGTAATATCCATTGCCACGCTGGACGACTTGCTCGGCTATTTGCATGCCGAAGGCGGAATGGCGGATAATTTTGCCGCCGTCCGAGCTTACCGGGATCGTTATGGAGTCGAGGATGAACATGCTTAAATTACTCACCGCACTCATCGTCGGCCTGACGCTCAGTCTCCCGGCCATGGCAACGCTGTACAAATGGGTGGACAACGACGGCACCACCCACTACGGCCAAACCATACCGCCCGAATACGCCGACAAGGATCACGAGGTGCTGAACAAGTCGGGGCGCGTGATCCAGACCGAAGAGGTGATGACCCCGGAGCGGCGCCGCGCCAAGGAAAAGCAGGACGCCATCAATCGCCAAAAGGCCGAAGCCGCGCTCGAACAGCAGCGCCATGACCGGACCCTGCTCGACACCTACAGCAACGTGAACGAAATTGACATGGCACGCAACCGCAACCTGCAGCAGCTCGACGCGCGCATCAATGCGATCAATGCCTATATCAAGTCAGCCAACGACAACCTGGCTGCGCTGCAGGCGGAAGCCGCCAGTTATGAGAAGGCAAAGCGGAAAATTCCTTATTCGCTGAGACAGGATTTGAAGATTACCCAGGAACGTTTGTCCCAACTGCAACAGGACCTGCAGGGGCCCGAGACGGAAAAGACGGCTCTTCAGGCGCGCTTCGCTGCGGACAGGGCGCGTTACATCCAATTGACGGGTGACAACAAGTAAGCCGGGAATGCGGCGGTTCGTCCTATAAACTTTCCTGCATTTAAAACCGCAGCAGGGCCCGCTCCTGCAGAGATTTCCTACAGCGTTTCAAACCGGCCGGTCTCCGGGTTATAGCCCAGCAATTCCCCGTGCTCGATATCAAAGTACCAGCCGTGCAATGCCAGGCTGCCCCGCTCGACCCGCTCGCGTATCCATGAGAAAGTCATCAGGTTACCCAGGGAAACCAGGATTGCCTGCTGTTCACAGGCGCGGTGGCGCGCCTCGCTGCCGGCCCCGGCAAGCTCCCGCTCGATCTGCTTGCGCGCCGCGTCGGCGATGGTCATCCATTCCGAGATAAAGGTATCGCCGCTGGCCACGCCGCCTTCCAGCAAGGCATGGATTCCGCCGCACTGCGCATGGCCCAGCACGATAATGTGCTGCACCGCCAGGTTGCACACGCCAAATTCGAGCGCCGCGCTGGTGCCGTGATAATGGCCCTGGTTTTCCGCCGGCGGAACCAGGTTGGCGACATTGCGGATCACAAACAGGTCGCCCGGCGCGCAATCCAGGATCAGCGCGGGATCGACGCGCGAATCGCAGCAGCCCACCACCAGCGTGGAGGGCGTCTGGCCGAACTGCACGAGATCGTGAAACTGCGCATTCTTGTCCGCGAGCGACTGTGCGCGGAAGCGCTTGAATCCGGCTACGAGCTGGTCTGGTGAATTCATGCGCCTGTCAGCCTGACCAGAACCTCGCGGTACTTGTCGGCGGTTTTCTGCAGCACCTCTGCGGGGACGTCCGGCGCGGGCGCCTTTTTGTTCCAGCCCGATGCTTCCAGCCAGTCGCGCACGAACTGCTTGTCGAAGCTGGGCGGGTTGCTGCCCACGCGGTATTGATCGGCCGGCCAGAAACGCGACGAATCGGGCGTCAGCGCTTCGTCGATCAAATACATCTTGCCCGCCTCGTCCACGCCGAATTCGAACTTGGTATCGGCAATGATGATGCCTTTGGTCGCGGCATAATCCGCCGCCTCGACATACAGCGCCAGCGTCGCGTCGCGCACCTCGTTGGCGCGCGCCTCGCCGAGCAGCTCGACCGTTTGCGCAAACGAAATATTTTCGTCGTGTTCACCGACAGCCGCCTTGGTGGACGGGGTGAACAGCGGCTGCGGCAACTTCTCCGCCTCGCGCAGCCCTTTAGGTAATTCAATACCACAAACTGTGCCGGTCTTCTGGTAGTCCTTCCAGCCGGAACCGACCAGATAACCGCGCACGATCGCCTCGATCGGCAACGGCTTGAGTTTTTTCGCGACGAAGGCGCGTCCGCGCACCTGGGCGCGATCCGCGTCGGTGCTGACCACCGACTCCGGATCGATGCCGGTCAGATGATTGGCAATCACATGCTGCAATTTGTTCAGCCAGAAGTTCGACATCTCGGTCAGCACCGCGCCCTTGCCCGGAATCGGGTTGGACAAAATCACGTCGAACGCGGACAGGCGGTCGGTCTGCACCACCAGCAGCTTGTCGTCGCCCACCGCATAAATGTCGCGCACCTTGCCGCGATGCAGGAACGGCAGGCTTTTGATATCAGATTGTTGCAACGGCATACTCATACAGATGCTCCGGTTATGGTGGCGATTTCCTTCTCGATGCTCGCCGCGGTTTGTGGTTCGGACAGGACCTTTACCTCCTTGCCGCTGGGATCGAACAACACCAGGGTTGTCCCCGCGGCCTTGGTGGCGGCCATGAAGGCGCGTCCTTTTGCGGTGTCGTAATCGGTCAGCAGAAACAGCACCCGGCCGTGATAGCGGCCGCGTATGCTGTCCACTGTGTTCATCAACTGCATGCTTTCCACCGTATTGTTGTCGCGCACCAGCACCACTGCGGTGCGGCCCTGGCCGATCTGCGACAAATCATCGCTGAAGCCGCGCGGCAGATTCTTCACCACGGTCGCGGCCAGCAACAGCAGCAGTGCTGCCACGCCCCACTTTATTTTTTTTCGCGTGCTTGGCGAAATGCCGGTTTGCGCGTCGGCCTCGCTCATGTCCTGCCCTCCCATGCCTTGTCCTCCAATGTTGCCGTTACAGTACCGGCAAAGTGGTTGCCTTGATTTTTTCCGCCTGGTTTGCGCGGAATGCCTGCAAACGCTGTGCCAGCGCCGCGTCATTCAGTGCCAGCATCGCCACCGCGAACAATCCCGCATTGGCTGCGCCCGCTTCGCCGATCGCAAAGGTCGCGACCGGGATGCCCCTGGGCATCTGCACCGTGGACAACAGCGAATCCATGCCCTGCAGATATTTCGACGGCATCGGCACGCCCAGCACCGGCAGCGTGGTCTTGCCGGCGACCACACCGGCCAGATGTGCCGCGGCGCCCGCCCCGGCGATGAAACAGCGCACGCCCTGCGCGGTCATGTCCTTGATGTATTCGAACAACAGGTCGGGCGAACGGTGCGCGGAAACCACCCGCGCATCGTAGGCGACGCCGAAATCCTTCAACTGCTGTGCGGCCTGCTGCATCACTTCCCAGTCGCTGGCGCTGCCCATCACGATGGCGACCAGCGGCGTGGTTGTCGATGCGCCCAAAACTCAGGCCTCCTTGTGATAACCGACGATGCGCTCGACCTCGTTCTTCGAACCGAGGATCACCGGCACGCGCTGGTGCAGGCCGGAAGGCTTGATCTCCATGATGCGCTCGTAGCCGGTGGAAGACACGCCGCCCGCCTGTTCGACGATGAACGACATCGGGTTGGCTTCGTACAGCAAGCGCAGCTTGCCGGCCTTGCCCGGATCCTTGGTGTCCTTCGGATACATGAACACGCCGCCGCGCACCAGGATGCGATGCACTTCGGCAACCATCGACGCCACCCAGCGCATATTGAAATTGATGCCGCGCGGTCCGGTCTTGCCCGCCACGCATTCGTCGACATAACGCTGCACCGGCTTTTCCCAGTGGCGCTCGTTGGACGCGTTGATCGCGAATTCCAGCGTATCCGCGGGTATCGTCATGTTCGGGTGGCTGAGGATGAATTCGCCGATGTCGCCGTCCAGCGTAAAGCCGTTCACGCCGTGGCCGGTGGTGATCACCAGCATGGTGGCCGGGCCGTACAACGCGTAGCCCGCGCAAACCTGGGTGGTGCCGGGTTGCAGGAAATCGGCGGCGGAAGGGTTTTCAATACCGGCGGGGGCGCGCAGGATCGAGAAGATCGTGCCGACCGAGATGTTCACGTCGATGTTGGACGAGCCGTCCAGCGGATCGAACACCAGCAGGTATTTGCCCTTCGGGTACTGCTTCGGGATCGGATAGACATCGTCCATTTCCTCGGAAGCCATCGCCGCCAGATGGCCGCGCCACTCGGTAGACTTGATGAATACCTCATTGGTGATGATGTCCAGTTTCTTCTGCGTCTCGCCCTGCACGTTCTCGCTGCCCGCGCTGCCCAGCACACCGATCAGGGCGCCCTTGTTGACATCGTGCGCGATCTGTTTGCAGGCGATGATGATATCGCTGACCAGGCCGGTGAAATCGCCGGTTGCGCCCGGTATCGTGCGCTGCTCTTCGATGATGAATTGGACCAGACTCTTGCTCATTAACTTGCTCCCCGGATTTTGTGAATTTTTCAGAACGCGGATTTTACCGTCTTTCCGCCTCGCGCTCCACGGCAATTTGACCCCCGCGCCCGAAAATGGCGTATCCGTCGCGCTTATCAATGCGCCCTGCACCGCCCGTCCCGACCGTTTGTCGGACCAGACAGCCGGTTGTATCAAAATGTTTGAATTCTCCACACCGCTTGAGTTATTCTCGCGCCTGAAATCTCGCGATGCCGGATGACACCGGCGTGCAGCGAACCAAACCGCAACCCCAGACACGACGAGGTAACCCGAATGCGCATCAGCCCGAAACAACTCCTGCATGGTCTGCTGTACCTGGCCCCGGTCACGCTGCTTGCGCTGGCTTCATGCGGCGGCGGGGGCGGCGGCGGATCGAATACGACACTGGCTTCGTACTATACCCTCAGCGTCAGCGTGGCCGGCATCTCCGGTGTGACCGGTACTAGCGGCGTCGTGTTGCGCAACGGCGGGGATACGATGAGTCCAATAACTGTAGACGGAACGTATCAATTCGCACATCAGGTATTGTCTGGCTCGACCTATAACATCTCCGTGCTGACGCAGCCCACTACGTCACCCGGTACACAGGTTTGCTCGGTCGCCGGCCCGGTTGCAACCATGCCTGCCTCGGCCAAGACGGTCGGTGTGAACTGCGTCACCGGCTTCACGATAAGCGGGACCGTTACCGGTGGTACGGGCAACGTGGTGCTGCAAAACAATAGCGATAATCTGGTGGTCAACTCCAACGGCGGCACCTTCAATTTCACCGTCGCTAGTGGAAAAAATTATGACGTTACGGTGCTTACCAATCCACCCGGCTATCAATGCACATCAAGCATCAGCGGTAGTTCGATTGGCGGCAATGTAAGCGGATCGATCGCCTGCACTGGGATCACTGCTGGCACTACACCGCCGGACCAGCATGTTTATGTGGCCAACTCCGGTGACAACACCGCCTGGACCTACTCGGCCAGCGGAGTACCTGCCACCCAAATTGCCAGCACGGGAAGTGTGCCTTCCGCGATCGCGGTCTACGGCGGCAAATACGCGTTCGTGACCAATCGCAACTCGAACACCGTCTCGGCATACAGCGTAACCAGCGGCGTGCTCTCAACCGCGCCCATCGCCAATACCGTCACCGGGAATACGCCGGTTGCGATTGCGGTGCATCCCTCGGGCAAGTTCGTCTATGTGGTGAACCAGCTGTCCAACAGCATCTCGGCCTACAGCATCACATCGACCGGCGCGCTCGCTGCTATCGATGCGGATGCCGTTACCGCAGACATGCAGCCCAGCATCTCGACGGGATTGGCATACATTCCCGTTGCGATCGCGATCAACCCGGCCGGCAATTATGCCTACGTGGCTAGTCAGGGCGATGGCTCTACAAACTCTTGCGGGAGCGGTGCCACGACCGGATGTATCTCGGCATACCAGATCGATCAAACTACCGGTGCACTTACCTCGGTACCGATATCAGGCGCTAATGGTAAATATATTGCTACAGCAGACAATGTCCCCTCTGCCATTGCCGTTGATGGCACTTATGTTTATGTTACTAACAGGGCCAATAAGACCCTTTCCGTATACACGTTCGGCGGCAATGGCTCTCTGGTTATTAAATCTTCTACTTCTTCAACAGAGAACGATCCCTATTCGATAGCCATTAATCCAGTGAGCCCTTACGTCTATGTGGCCAATACCGGCTCCAATTCCGTTTCCATATTCAACAGCGGCGGAGGTGGAAGCATCACTCCTGTGCCGACAGGTACTAATACTGCTGGGGCTGCTTCAATCAGCGTCGACAGCACGGGGCAATATGCTTATGTTGCGAATTCTGGAACAAGTAACATTTCGGCATTCCACATCACCGGAGGTGGTGCGATTCTGGGTACGGCGCTAGGCCCATTCGCCGCCGGAAACAACCCCGTATCCATCACGACGGGCCCCTAGTTCGCTGCACATCAACCACAAGCAGACCCCGGCAACGGGGTCTGCTTGTTTCCGGGCCGGCATTTTTCGCTGCCGATCACCCTGCCCGGTATCGCGCCGGCCCGCAGCAATCCTGATCCAGATCAACGATACCGTGCCTTATATCGCGTTCACGCGCGGTTTTGCGCCGTTTGTCCGCATTAGCGGCCCTCCGGTCAGTTGCCGGTGGCAAAGCCATAGCGAACGTCCTATTATCCGCATCAATTCAAAATACAAGGGGTGCGCAATGAGACTCGCAAATTGGAAAAGGGCAGACAGCCAATTGGCAAGCGGGAAAATCACCGGCCTGAAAAAGTCGGGCGGCTTCACGCTGATCGAGCTGATGATCGTGGTCGCGGTGATCGCGATCCTGTCCGCCATCGCGATACCCGCCTACAACGATTACGTCATACGCGGAAAGCTGGTGGATGCAACCACACAACTGTCTGACGGGCGCATC
>DATKVR010000060.1:0-7663 GCA_035529955.1 Gallionella sp. | reverse complement strand
TGCGCCACCATTGCCGCCCAGTTCAATATCAAACGTGGTGACGATCACCACCTCGTTCGGGGTTGCGATGTTGGCAAACTGGGGATTCATTTCCGAACGCACGAATTCAAATTTCAGCGGCTGGACGTTTTCCCAGGATTTCTCGTAATTCTCGAATGCGACAACAATCAATTTCTGGATGATGCGGTGCTCAGTCTGGGTGAATTCGCGACCCTCCACGCGGGTATGAAAACGCCCGTCGCCGCCGAACATGTTGTCCACCACTAGGAACACCAGGTTCGGATCAAAGATGAACAAACCGTTGCCGCGCAACGGCTTGGCCTGGACGATATTCAGGTTGGTCGGCACATGCAGATTGCGAATGAATTCGCCGAATTTCAATACCCGCACCGGGCCGATCGAGATTTCCGGGGTGCGGCGGATGAAGTTGAACAGGCCGATGCGGAACAGCCGCGCAAACCGTTCATTGATGATTTCCATGGTGGGCATGCGCCCGCGCACGATGCGTTCCTGCGATGCAAGATTGTATGGGCGCACTTCTCCCGGTGCGGCTTCCGGATGATCAGGGGAATCATCCGCTTCGCCGCTCACCCCCTTGAGCAGGGAGTCAACTTCTGATTGTGAGAGAAATTCGCTCATTTGCGGTTATTGAATGATGAATGAAGTGAATAGCACTTCATCGATACCGCTTTTGTCTGCTGGCTCCGGGGCCAATGCGGTCGGGGCCGATGCTGCTGCCAGTGGGGCAGCTGCCGTGTGAATACCCAGTACGGTTTCGATCTGGCCTTTGATGTCACGGGCCAATTTCTCTTTACCCGCGATCGTGTAGAGCACCGACGGATGCTGGCTTGAAAGCAGCATATTCACGCGGCTCAGAATCTCCGGATCCCTGGCTTTGATTGCTTCTTCCAGCCCCGGCTTGGAAATTTTGATGGAAATTGCAACTTGCAAGTAACGATCCGTATCGTCATCGTGCATCAGGTTGTCGGTAAATGTACCCAGTGCAACATATTTCGGCGGGATCTCAGCCGCTACCTTTTCTTTTTTGCCGGTATCTTGGCCGGGTTTCATCAAGAAGTATGCAGCCGCTCCCCCCCCTGCCAGAAGCAGCACCAGAATAATCAGGATCAGCTTTTTCTTTCCTCCCTTGGCAGGAGCGGGGCTGTTTTGTTCTGGTTCGAGCGGCTTTCCAGCTGTTCTCGGTTTTGCTGCTGTTGCCATATTTGTTTTCCTTGTCTACAGTTGAATTATCAATAAAAACGCAGTCGATGATAACTCGATTAACGCTTGAATTCCCCCGTTAATTTGGATTTGATGTTCAGGCAAAAGTATCCAGTATCCCGTTGTGGCGCCGTACTGCCGCACTGGGTGTCGTTACCGGCGATAACGGGCTCGATGGGGTATTGATGGAGGGAATGCCGCGTGGTGACGCATTACCGGAACCCTGATTCATGTTCCCGCCCCAGTTCCGGTCGTGCGGAGGCTGGTCGCTCACCGTGGCATTGCCCAGCATGATCTGGTTATCGGCCAGAACTTCCCGAAGTTTAGGCAGGGCATTTTCTACCGCATCACGTACCGCGCTGTGCGGTGACGTGAACTGGACGGTAAGCTGGTTGTCCGCCATCTTCAATACTACGTTCAACGGCCCCAGATCCGGAGGGTTCAGGTGCAGTTCGGCGCTGTGGTTTTGCTGGTTGCTCATCCAGGTAATCTTTTGCGAAAACTCGTTGGGCCATGCGCTGCTGCCTATCGGGCTGGTGACGGCTTGGGCATTGTTGGCGGGCGCGTTGCTGCCCTGGATATTGGGCAACACACCCGCAGTCGACTCAGGGACAGCCCCTTTCCGGTCGCTTTGGCCAGATTGGGAGAGAATTCCGGAAATGGCGGTTTCGTTCCTGGCCGTACCGGTTGCAGTATGCAAGGGCAATGACAAGTTGGCGCTCTTGGCTGAGGCAGCGGGCTGGTCGGTGTTGTTCGCTGCCGCTAAGGTTGTCTCAGACTTGCTGTTCTTGGCGGGGGCTTTGGTCATTTCGCCTGTAGTCAGCGGCACAGGAACCGTGTCGCTTGTTGCAATTGTTGCAAGTGATGTAATTGATGCAGGTGATGCAGGTGATGCAGGTGATGCAGGGGCCAAACTGTCATTGCTGGCCGCCAATTTCGACACGCCCCGGTCTGCCGCGCTGGCGGGAGGCGGCACGGAGACAGCAGCAGTCCGGCTTCCCGCGGACGTTGCAACACTCTGTGGCACCGCGATCTGCAGCATCAATGCGGCAACCGAACTGGCCTGATCGCTGGTGGCGCCATTGATGGGGGCTGTCTGATCCCTGGCTTTTTGCGCAGCCGATGCCGCATCGCTGGCAGAAATTTTTGCACTGTCATCAGCCGCAGGAATTTGTGCTGATTTGGAAGCGGGTAGGCCGGTTTGACCGATCTGGCGTGCCAGCAGGCTGGCGAAAGGTTCTGCAGCCGGATCATTCCCCGGCGTATTGGACTGTGATGCAGCTGTACTGCCGGTTTGCGCGGCAGGGTCGGCGCGGGTCAACGCGGTATCTCCCGCGGCGCCCTTTACGGGTGTCGGAGCGCTATTGGTGACGATCGGCAGTATGGTCATGGCAGTATTCTCCTGGTTTTCTGGCGCAGCTGTAGGGTTAGCTATGGTCGTCGCTGTTGGTGGCTTTGTAGGTCGCAAATCTGCCAGTATGTTCATCAAGTGCGGTCTGTTCAGACTTGGCAGCGGCAATATTCTGGGTTTCGGTGTGGCGTTGTTGCAGCACCTCGAATGATTTTAGTTTGCGCTGTGCGGTATTGAATTCACCGCGCCCGGCCTGGGTTGACAACCGGCTTTGACCGACCAGTTTGAGTTGCTGGCTGATCGCCTCGTCCAGTTTGCTCATGAACTCCTGAAAGTTGCGCAATTCGGCAGGATTGATGCCATTTTGCGTGGCAGCCTGCAAACGTGCCTGATAGTCCTTGCGGTATTGCTGCAGCATGTCAAGTTTGCTTTGCGCGCTGAGCTGCTGTTTGTTCAACTGTCCCAGCTTGCGCGTTGCCGAATCATTCTGGTGTTGTGCCAGGTTTATCAGCGGTTGCAGTGTAAATGGCTTTGTCATGATTGAAATGTCGGTTAATGTGGAAACTTGTTATTTTGGTCTGGCCAGGGCTTCCTGATGTGCCGGTGCAAATAGCGCATCCAGCTTGCCAATACTCGTCTCATAAGATTCACGTTGAAACATGTCCTGTTTCAGGAACGACTCCATTCGCGGATAAAGTTCGATCGCTTCATCCAGCATGGTGTTGGTGCCGCTGACATATGCACCCACGCTGATCAGGTCGCGGTTGCGCTGGTACAGGGAATACATGTGTTTGAAGCGTTGCACGACGAACAAGTGTTCCGGGGTTGCCAGACGCGACATGACGCGGCTGATTGATGCCTCGATATCGATTGCCGGGTAATGGCCCTGTTCAACCAGCCTGCGCGACATCACGATGTGCCCGTCAAGAATGGCGCGCGCACTGTCGGCAATCGGGTCCTGTTGATCGTCGCCTTCGGTCAATACCGTGTAAAAGGCCGTGATCGAGCCACTTCCTTCCAGGCCGTTTCCGGCACGTTCAACCAGTTGCGGCAGCTTCGCGAATACCGAAGGAGGGTAACCCTTGGTGGCGGGCGGCTCGCCGACTGCCAGCCCGATTTCCCGTTGCGCCATGGCGAAGCGGGTCAACGAATCCATGATCAGCAGGACATTCTTGCCCTGGTCGCGGAAGTATTCGGCAATCGTGGTGGCGTATGCGGCACCCTGCAAGCGCATCAGCGGGGAAGTGTCCGCGGGTGTGGCGACGACCACCGAGCGCGCCATGCCTTCCTTGCCGAGAATGTCATTGATGAACTCCTTCACTTCGCGGCCGCGCTCGCCGATCAATCCGACCACGGTGATATCCGCGCTGGTATAGCGCGCCATCATGCCGAGCAGCACGCTTTTCCCCACACCGCTGCCGGCGAACAACCCCATGCGCTGCCCGCGACCCACGGTGAGCATGCTGTTGATGGCGCGCACGCCGACATCCAGTGCCGTGTCAATTGACGCGCGCTGCAAAGGATTGAACGGGCGGCTTTGCAGCGGTGCGGAATCGGATTCATGAAGCGGTCCCAATTGGTCCAGCGGTTTGCCGGCCCCATCCAGTACGCGCCCGAGCAGCATATTCCCGACTGGAAGATGTTTCGCATGATCGGCAATGCGGCGCATTGGTTTGCGCTTCCTGTCCATGGTCATGGTATGCGCGAGCTCAATCGGCGACACGCGCGCGCCCGGAATCAATCCGTACACGTTGTTTTCCGGCATCAGAAACAATCGCTCGCCGGAAAAGCCGACTACCTCGGCTTCAACCACATAGTTGGGCAGATGAATCGCGCAGGTGCTGCCGACCGGCATTTTCAAACCGACGGCCTCCATCACCATGCCGGTCACCTTGGTGAGATGGCCGCTTGGCGGCATCGGGCTGCAGTCAGCCACGTATTCGCGGCCTTCAGCAAGAAAGCTCTGCCAGCGCTGGCTGTGTACATTCACGCCTGCCATGATTTGTCCTGCCCGATTGATTCGACAATACACTTCCAGCGCGCTTCAATGGTGGCATCCACGCTGGTGTGCGCCGTTTCGACGCGGAATCCGCCGCGGCTGATTTGCGGGTCGGTCAGAAATTTCCATCCGGAATGCGACAATTGCTCGCCCATGTGCTTGCGAACCAGTTCGGCATCCTCGGGATGCAAAACAAGATGGGCATTCTGGTTGAAGTGGGGCAGGTTGACGATCGCGTCGCTGACAACTTTCAGGATCACTTCGGGTTTCGCCAGCACGATTTCCGAGACCATTTTCCGGGCAACTTCAAGCGACAAATCCAGTAATGAATGTGCCAGTTGTTCATCCAGTTGATTGAGTTCGCCCTGGATACCCTGCATCAGCCCGCTAATTTTTTCCGCCTCGCTGCGTGCTTGTTGAATACCGGCGGCATAACCCGAATCACGACCTTCCCTGTATGCCTGTTGCCTGATGCCCTCAACTTCCGCAACGGTGGCAAGTTCGGATTTAATTTTGCCCGGGCCCTTATTTTTTGCGCCGGCACCGGGATCAAACGACGCCAGTTCCCAGCGTTCGAATGCGGTCAGCTGTTCTTTCGGGATGACCGAGCTAGACATATGCTTCCTCATTCTTTCCGCCTAGTGATATCTGGCCTTCATCGGACAGGCGGCGCACGATCTTGAGTATTTCCTTTTGATTGGACTCGACTTCGCTGAGTTTGACCGGGCCCTTGGAGTCGAGATCATCGCGCATCATTTCTGCAGCACGCTGCGACATGTTCGCGAATATCTTTTCGCGCAATTCTTCGCTCGCGCCCTTGAGCGAGACGATCAGGGATTCGGACTGAACTTCACGCAGAATAAGCTGGATGCCGCGGTCGTCAATTTCCAGAATATTTTCGAAGATGAACATCTTGTCCTCGATCTTCTGCGCCAGATCCGGGTCGAAACTGCGCACGCTTTCCATCATTTCCGTTTCAAGTGCATTACCCATGTAATTCAGGATTTCTGCGGCGGCACCCACTCCACCCTTCAGGTTTTTCTTGCCAGTGGCGCCACCGGACATCAGCTTGCCCAGAACGTCATTGAGTTCGCGCAGTGCGAGCGGTTGCACGCTATCCAGTGTGGAAATGCGCAGCAGCACGTCGTTGCGCGTGCGTTCGGTGAGCATTTTCAGGATTTCCGCGGATTGATCGGGATCCAGGTGCACCAGTATGGTCGCGATGATTTGCGGATGTTCGTTGCTGATCATTTCAGCAACCGCACCCGGATCCATCCATTTCAGGCTTTCGATGCCGCTGGTGTCGCTGTTGCTCATGATCCGGTCCAGCAGGCCGGCAGCCTTGTCGTCCCCCAGCGCCTGGGTGAGCATGCCGCGTATGTATTCGTTCGAATCCATCCCGATGGTGGTTTTATCCGATGCGGAAACAATAAAATCCCGAAATACCACTGAAATTTCCTCGCGGCCGATATTTTTCAGATGAACCATGGCCGAGCTGATTTTTTGCACTTCTTTTGGCTCAAGATATTTCAGCACCGCGGCGGCTTCGCTTTCGCCAAGCGTCATCAGGAGTATTGCGCTCTTTTCGATGCCGGTTGTCATTCCTTTACCCACTCCTTGATCACGCTGGCAACAATCTTCGGTTCCTGCTGGGCAATCTGCCGGGCAACCTGGAGGCTTTGCTCATAGGGCGCGGCGGCAAGCGATGATGGTGCCTCGCTATGGGCACCGGATGCTTCAGTCGCTTGAAAGCCGCCGGTATTACTCAGCGGAGTGAACAGGGCGCGGAATGCCGGTCTGATCACGCCAAAAATGGCAAACAGCATCGCGACTGCAATTAGCAAATATTTTATCGCATCTTTTGCCAGGTTAATGACATACGGCTGTTTCCAGATTGGTATAGCCGCAATCACCTCTTTGATTTCGGTAAACGGAACAGCCTGGACATTCAGGCTGTCGCCGCGCTTCTGGTCAAAACCGACCGCGTCCTTGACCAGGCTGTTGATCTGTGCCATTTCGGCATTGCTCAAGGGTTCTTCGACGCTTTTGCCGTTGGCATCCGTTACCGTGCGGTTTCCATTCACCACCACCGCAACGGACAGGCGCTTGATGGAACCGACCGGGTCCACGGTGTGGCTTATGGTGCGGTCTACCTCATAGTTTATGGTGGAATCCTTTTGCTGGCTGGACGGACCGGCCGTGCCGGCGGATGCGCCTTTGCCGCCTGCGATCGGTGCGGTCGCCGGGACCGGTGGCTGATTGGTCAGTGCACCCGGTATGCCGCCGCTTGCAGGAGCAGTGTTTGACGACTGGCTGCTCTGCTGGCTGCGTATTACCTGTGAAGCCGGGGTCGGATTGGGCGTATAGATCTCGGAAGTTTGTTCGGTTTGCGAGAAATTGATATCGGCCGATACCTGGGCGCGCACATTGTTTGCACCGAACATCGGTATCAGCAACGCATTGATACGGTCGATATAGCTTTGTTCCACCTGTCGCACATATTTGAGCTGGGTAGGGTCCAGACCTTCGGCATTGCTGCCTTCATGGCTGGCGCTCAGCAAGGTGCCGTTCTGGTCCACCACCGTCACATTCCTGGCCGACAGGTCCGGCACGCTGCTGGAAATCAGGTGAATAATTGCACTGACCTGATCCGGGTCAAGCAGCCGTCCGCCGCGCAGGTTGAGGAATACAGAGGCGCTGGGTTTCTCCTGTTCCTTGACGAATACGCTGGGTTTGGGGATGGCCAGGTGCACCCGTGCGGCAGCCACCGCATCGATGCTTTCCACCGTACGGGCCAGCTCGCCTTCCAGTGCGCGCTGGTAATTCACCTGCTCGGCAAACTGGGTGATGCCGAATTTCTGGTTGTCCATCAACTCGAAGCCGACATTCCCGCCTTTGGGGAGTCCCTGCGAAGCCAGTTTCAGGCGCGCTTCATTTACCTGGTCGGATGGCACCATCAAAGCCCCGCCGCCCTCGGCGAATTTGTACGGTATGTTCATCTGTTGCAGCGATTCGATGATGGCTCCGCCGTCGCTGTCGGACAGGTTGCTGTACAGAACACGGTAGTCGGGTGTTTGCCCCCACATCCACAT
>DATKVR010000059.1:0-6054 GCA_035529955.1 Gallionella sp. | reverse complement strand
CAAACTGGAAATGCTTGCGGATATCGGCACAGCCATTCCGGCACAACTCGGGCGTGATCATATCATTCGGACCTGCGCTGTTTTCTCGCCTGCCATCTGAGCATCACCACCACACGCCACACCACGCGCACTGCAAAATATCCGGTGATGGCCAGAATCAGCCCGAGCAGGGGCAAGCCTATCAGCAACGGTTTGCTGAGCATTTGCATCAATGCCCACAATTCCGAGGGCCAGTTCTGCCAATGAATTTGCGGAAAAACCAGATGGTTCACCACTGTGCCGCTGTGTATCCCGCTGAACCATGCACCCAGTTCATACGCCGCCACATAGATCGGCAGGATGGTGAACGGGTTGGTGTAAAGCGTGGTGAGCGCCGCTACCGGCAGATTGACGCGCAGCAACACGGACAGCAGCGCTGCTGAAATCATCTGCAGCGGGCCGGGGATCAGGCCGCAGAACAAGCCCACCGCGACACCGCCTGCCACCGAACGGCGATGCAGGTGCCACAGATTGGGATGCTGCAACCAGTTGCCGAAAGGCTTCAGCCAGCGCTGGTTCTGCACCGTATCCTGGGACGGCAGCAATTTCCGGAATAAATTACGCATGCCCAATTCTATCCCCATGCGCTAATCTACGCGCATGGTTATCTTTACCGCCTGTTTTGCGCTCGGGGTGTGGCTGCTGCAACAGCAGTCCTCACTGCCCGAATTTGGCTGGGCATGGCTGCTGCCAGGCCTCCCGCTTGCATTGCTGATTCCGGCCAAACCGTTTGCACGACGAGCCATACGGACATCGTTGATTGCTGTTTTAGCCCTGGGCGGCGGCTTCTATCATGCCGCATGGCAGGCCGAGCAGCGGCTGTCCGTTGCGCTACCCGATGAATGGCAAGGCCGGGACATCAAAGTGATCGGTGTGGTGGCCGAATTGCCGCGCAAATTTGAGCAGGGCCAGCATTTCAGCTTCGACGTGGAGAAAGTTCTCACCCCGCTGGCCAGTGTGCCAAAACACCTGTACCTCAGCACCTATTATTCGCGGCAGGCCGAACCGCCGGCGCTGCATGCGGGTGAACGCTGGCAACTCACGGTTCGTCTCAAACAGCCGCACGGCGGCAGCAACCCCCACGGCTTCGATTTTGAATTGTGGGCGCTGGAAAACAATGTGCGCGCCGTGGGGTATGTGAACAACAAGGCGGATAACCGGCTTCTCGCAAGGCTGGCAGGCGGTTTCAACTACCGTGTCCAGCATTGGCGGGAATACGTGCGTGACAAGCTCGACGCGACACTGTCCGCTGCACCCTATGCAGGCGTGCTGACCGCGCTGGCGATCGGCGACCAGAGCAGCATCCCGCAGGCGCAATGGCAGGTGTTCACGCGTACCGGCGTCAATCATCTGATGAGCATTTCCGGCCTGCATATCACCATGCTCGCCGGTCTGGGTTTTGCGCTCGCCTACTGGCTGTGGCGGCGCAGCGTGTGGCTTACCCTGCGCTTGCCTGCGCGCAAGGCCGCCGCCCTGGTGGGCTTGCTGGTGGCGCTGGCCTATACGCTGCTGTCCGGTTTTGCCGTACCGGCACAGCGCACCGTATATATGGTTGGTGCGGTGGCCGTCGCGCTGTGGCTGAACCGGAATTTTTCGCCGGCCCAAATACTCAGCATCGCGCTGCTCGGCGTGCTGATTCCCGACCCGTGGTCCATCCTGTCGCCCGGCTTCTGGCTGTCATTCGGCGCAGTGGCGCTGATCCTGTATGTGACCGCATATCGCCTGAAGCCGTCACATGTGCTGCGAGAGGGTGACGGCGAAGCCGTCGGGCACCCATCGGCGGTGTCAATTCCGCCCAACCAAAGGTTGGTTGCGGATTGCCTACCTTTGGCATACCCCTTGAGGGTGCTGGCGGAATACGGCAGGGTGCAATGGGCGATGACCATCGGCCTGATTCCGATGCTGCTCGCGCTGTTCCAGCAAGTCTCGCTGGTCTCGCCGATTGCCAATGCGTTCGCGATACCGCTGGTAAGCCTGGTCGTGGTGCCGCTCACCCTGCTCGGCGCGGTGCTGCCCCCGTATTTCAACATTTGGGGCGCACCACTGTGGCTGGCGCATACCGTAATGGCCTGGACCATGGCATTGCTGGAATGGCTGAACAGCCTGCCGCAGGCCGTATGGACACAACATGCGCCGCCGGCATGGAGCGTTGCCGCCGGCATGCTGGGTGCAGTGATGATCCTGTTGCCGCGCGGTTTTCCGGCTCGCTGGCTGGGTGCTGTACTGATGCTGCCGATGTTCCTCAACTCGCCGCAAGCACCTGCAGAAGGCAGTCTGCGCCTGACTATATTCGATGTCGGGCAAGGCCTGGCTGTCGCCGTTCAGACACGGCATCACGCGCTGCTCTATGATGCGGGACCGGATTTCAGCGGAGACGCGGACAGCGGCAACCGCATCCTGATCCCGTCGCTGCGCGCGATGGGCATCCGCAAACTGGACAGCCTGATACTCACCCACGACGATACCGATCACACCGGCGGCGCGGCTTCGATCATGCAGGCCATGCCGATCGGCTGGCTCGCCTCCTCACTGCCGGACGGGCATCCGTTATTGCAGACATCAGCAGAAAAACGGCGTTGCATCGACGGGCAAAACTGGCAATGGGAAGGGGTGCTGTTCGAGATGCTGCATCCGGACAAAGCCAGTTATGCAAAAACGGACATCAACGACAACGACCGGGGTTGCGTGTTGCGCATCAGCATCGGGAATCAGCACATTCTTTTGACTGCCGATATCGAGGCTGCTTCCGAAACGGAACTGCTCGCGAAACACTTCGATAAACTGCCGGCAGCATTGCTGGTGGTACCGCATCACGGCAGCAAGACATCCTCCACGGAAAAATTCATCTCCGCGGTCAATCCCCGTTATGCGGTATTCACCGCAGGGTATCGAAACCGCTATGGACATCCGAAACACAGCATCGTCCGGCGTTACGATGACAGCGGTGCAACGCTTCTTCGTTCAGATCAAGACGGTGCGATCCTGGTCGACATGAACGCCGATCAATTGGGGATCGAACGCTACCGCAAGACACACCAACACTACTGGACGCACCACGCCCGGTCTTGATGCAATCAAGGATATTGGACTATTTTTTATTGTATCAATCCGGCCGCTACCGTTACCATTCATACCCTGCGGCGAATTCGCAACTTCGCCCCCAAACCAAGCCCCCGACTTTTTCTGAGACCATCAACCCATGTTGCCTGTACTTTATTCATTCCGGCGCTGCCCCTATGCGATACGCGCCCGCCTTGCGCTTTATACGAGCGGCATGGTGGTCGAGTTGCGCGAGGTTTCATTGCGCGACAAGCCGGCGAGTATGCTGGCTGCTTCTCCAAAAGGCAGTGTACCGGTACTGGTTTTGGCTGACGGACAGGTGGTCGATGAGAGTTGGGAAATCATGCAATGGGCATTGCACCAGAATGATCCACAAGGCTGGCTGGGACAAAATGATAGCCACGTCTATGCTGCCGCTCCCCTGGTTCGCGAAAACGACACCGTGTTCAAGTATCATCTGGATCGCTACAAATACCCCGACCGCAACCCGGCATACCCGCAACTCCATTATCGCAGCAAGGGTGAAGAATTCCTGATCCAACTGGAAAACCGGCTGGCTGCGTCGCATTACCTGCTGGGTGATGGATTATCAATTGCCGATGCGGCCATTTTCCCTTTTGTCCGCCAGTTTGCCGAGGTCGACAGGGCATGGTTTGCGCAGGCAAACTATCCCGCTTTGCGCCGCTGGCTTAAAAATTTTATTGATTCGGAAGGTTTTGTATCGGTAATGCTAAAATACGCCTTTTGGCATCCGGGTGATCCAACCGTTATCATGTCGCACAAAACCTACTTCCGAGAATAATTTTCCGATGCTTCCTTCCATGTCAAATATGGTCGTCTCGACCATCGTATTCTTCATCGCGGCTTGGTTTGCCAGGCGCTATCTTGATGAGCAGGGAATTCCCAAGGGTATGACACGCAGCGTCATTGTATTTGTTCTCGCCTCCCTGGTCTCATGGGGTGCCGGGGATGTGGTGGACTGGGCGCAAGTCAAAATCGAGGGTCCGCAGGCGGCCGCCCAGACTTCGGTCAATTTGACACAGTTGCTCAAGGAAGCCGACCAACAACAACCCTGAGCGGCTTGCCAAGCGCGACGATGATTGAACGAAAACAATTCTTGAGGAAGTAAACCATGATGAAACAGAGTATCGCCATTATGCTGTTCGCGGCATCCAGCCTGGCTTGTTCATTCCAGGCTTGCGCTGCAGATACGATAGCGACAACAAGCGATGGCAAGCCCCTGGCCGTCGTGGGCGTGTATGCGCGGCACGCTGGCGGAAAAATCGTATATCACTACAAGGTGACCAATAACAGCCAGCAAAATATCACCGCCGTTACGATCGGGCGCAATGAACAGAATGACGGCAATCCCAATAATGACGTCAATGAACTGGTCAGCCTCCCGTCAGGGTGGAACGCAAATCTGGGCATACCCTCGACCAGTTACAGCGGCCCGACCGGATGGCGCGCAACGGTGATCGCGCCGGAGGACCATGTCGCCCATGCTCTCGCCTGGGAACCCCTGAATGAGCATTCACCCCAGATACGTACCGGACAGACCCTGAACAAGATGAGTGTCTCCCTGGACAAGGCTGACAGCAGCTATCTGAGCGGGCATGCACTGGTAACCTTCAGCGACGGGAGTCCCGCCAAATTGACCGTTCCGATCGATCAGCTCGACATTACGCCACCCAGCCTCACGGTAATTTTGAGCCCAGACACAATCGTCCCGCAAACCGGCCTGCTGGTACCCGTCAAGGCATCCTTCATCCTGAAGGACGACTACGATCGTTTTCCTGAAATCAAGCTGGTATCCATTACCGCCAACGAGTATCTCGAGCCCAACGACATCCGGGATGCGAGCTATGGCCTTGATGACCGCTATTTCAAGTTGCTCGCGGAAAGCAAGAGCCCGGCCGGGCGGGTTTATACCGTGACCTATTCGGCAACCGACGCCTCGGGCAACCAGGCGATCTCCTCCGCCACGGTGACGGTTACAAAACCGGCGGAAACTGCTTCCGGGGTAATACCGGCTCCACAAATCAACTATAACAACAGCAATCCTTAAACCATGGAAATTCAGGTACGATAAATTGATATTTTCGTTTTCGAGTTGCAGCGTAACCTTTGATAGACTTGGGTAGATTTGTGCCTAAATTCTCAAGAAAACACCGATTGAACGAGACTCAAAATATGCAGGCACTGATAACATGCGGTAACAATGTTGCTTTCATTTTTTCTTGTGCTCGGGTATCGTTCCCGCCGCTCCAAACTGCAACCAAACCAATACGGCGGGTTCCGAAAAGATTTGCCGGTACAGGTTTCCATGCAGCAGAATATTAAAGCCGGTTGCACGATTTTGAACCGGTACCGCGTATACAGAAATGGATTAAATCCCCTTCAAGGAATTCAAACAGTGAAAAAATTGTTTTATGTGTTAATCGCGGCAATGGCAACGTCCCTGCTTGGCGGGTGTTTAGATACCGGATCCTCTGCACCGCCGCCACCATGGCTCACATCCACCGCGGGGGATGGCAGGGTCGTGCTGAATTGGACGGCCACGCCCGGTGTCGATTACTGGGTATTTGCTGCCACTGACCCGGCCCTTACCGCCTTCAACTGGACCGGTTTGGCCAATGCGCAAGCAGTGGTTGCATCCCCTGTACCGTCTTATATCTGCGGACTGATCGATGGCATGACGTATTATTTTGCCACCAATGGCCGTATCAATGGCGGGCCCGGCGGGCCGAGCAGCCCGACGATCAGCTTGATGCCGCATAACGCAAGTGCCAATTGGCAACTCAATGGCACCACCTTGAGCTCGGATATTTATGGTTTGGGATATACCGGGCTGACCACCTGCGCGAACAACGCCGCGCTCAGCGCCACCGGAACTTTCGCCGCAGTCGGTGCGGGCGGTGCGATCTTTACCAGTCCCGACGCGATCAGCTGGAC
>DATKVR010000058.1:0-3307 GCA_035529955.1 Gallionella sp. | reverse complement strand
ATTGACTTGATTGGTTCATAAGAGTAATATTTTTTTCGGGGGAGTAATATTCCTAAAGGAGAATCGTGATGATTAACAAGATAATTCCGGTACTGTTCATGGTTATGTTGCCTGTTGTTGGCGCACCGTTTTACCCGAATGCCTACAGCGCAACCATGACAATTTCAGCGGAGGAGCAAGCCGACCTCCTTTACATGAGGGAAGAAGAAAAACTGGCGCGTGACACATATCTGACACTCTCGGAAGATTGGGATCTCGCGGTATTGTCCAATATCGCCGGTTCCGAACAGAAGCATATGGACGCCTTGCTCAAGTTGTTGAAGACATACAACCTGCCTGACCCGGCAGCGAGCACTGCTATTGGCGAGTTCACCAACACCACTCTGCAAAACCTCTATAACACCCTGCTTGCCATGGGTAAACAGAGTAGCCTCAATGCGCTGAAGGTGGGAGGTATCATCGAGGAAACCGATATGCGGGATATCAATGCGGCCATTGAGCGCTCGAAGAAAGAAGATATCGACCTTGTCTACGAGAGTCTGGTATGCGGATCGCGCAATCACCTGCGCAGCTTTGCGCAGAATATCGTGGCAGCGACCGGTGTGGCTTACGTGGCGCAGGTGATCAGCCAGACGGAGGTGGATCAAATACTCCAATCCCCGATGGAAAAATGCGGCAAAAACAAGTAAAGACACTTTTCCCGGCAATGTTTGCAATGGCCGGTGTTTCGGCCTGAAGTGAAGCGCCGTTCTTAGCAAGCCCTTGGTCCCTGCCCCCGGATTCTGGATCGCCGCAATCGTCAGTCTGTGGCTGGGGGCGGGATTAGTGGCGGTTTATTTAAATGCGGTCAGCCGCTGCCGGTGATCAATGCGGCCGCATTTATCTTGATGTTTTTCGCTTGAGTGCGCTGGCGCACAGACCCGCCGATACTGAAACGCGCATCCTGCCGGCATATCCCGACCCGTCAATCCGGTGCAACAAGCAAGCGGGGCTTTGAAGACGTATTCCGGGATGTTTGTTGCGCGGGGCATGCACGCGCCATTATGTTAGGAGGATACCCGATGCTTAACTACGAATTGCGACACGACGACGGCATACTTGTTCTGCATCCGCAGGGGCCGCTTGCAGCGGCAGATTTCACTGCGATAACGGGCCAGGTCGACAACTATATGGAGGGGCATGGCAAGCTGCACGGCGTATTGATACACACCAAATCGTTCCCGGGCTGGACAGACTTCAGCGCGCTGCTTGCGCACATGAGATTTCTCAAGGGGCATCTTGAGAAAATAGAGAAAGTTGCAGTCGTTGCGGACGGCGCTTTGGCGAATATCATGCCGAAGATTGCGGGCCATTTCATCCATGCGCAGGTACAGCATTTTGACTTCGATCGCGAAGCCAGCGCATGGAAATGGCTCTGTCCGGGCAGCAATCGGGTCAAGGTCTAGTTTCATATCGATGGCATCGGTTACTTGAATCTGAAACCTGCCTGCGCATTTTTCCATCAACCGGAACAGTTCAAATGCGCATGGTTGCTGAAGAAAAATCACGGGGGCCGAACCGCCCTTGCATATTCAGGCAATGAAACTTGTAGAATGACTGCATGAGACATGTTGAAAAACACAGAACACACCGCATCGGCTGGCTGCGCGCGGCGGTGCTTGGCGCAAACGACGGTATCGTTTCCACCGCCAGCCTGGTATTGGGCGTAGCGGCAGCAGGCGCAGGTACCAGGAATATTCTGATTGCGGGCGTTGCCGGCCTGGTGGCGGGCGCGATGTCGATGGCTGCCGGCGAATATGTTTCGGTGAGTTCGCAATCCGACACCGAGAGCGCGGATCTGGAACGTGAACGCAAAGAATTGGCGGCCGACCCCAGGCACGAGCTCGAGGAATTGTCGGCGATCTATGTCAAGCGCGGACTGGAAGCCGGACTCGCAGCCGAGGTTTCTGCCCAATTGATGAAGCATGACGCACTCGGTGCTCACGCGCGTGACGAGCTGGGTATATCCGAAACAATGACTGCGCGGCCGGTGCAGGCCGCCTTCGCGTCGGCCGGCACTTTTTCAGTCGGCGCGGCCCTACCGCTGCTGGTGGTGCTGTTGTTGCCGTCCGCCGCGCTGTTCTGGGCTGTTTCGCTCAGTTCGCTGCTGTTTCTCGCGCTGCTCGGCTCGCTGGGTGCACGCGCCGGCGGCGCTTCGATGACCACTGCCGCGATACGGGTGACCTTCTGGGGAGCCCTGGCGATGGCCCTGACAGCCGGGGTTGGAGCCCTGTTCGGGGTGGCTGGCTGAGACGGTTACAACGATCAGCCCGAGTTAATAATATCCATCAGGCCCGCATCTGCAGCCGGTTCATTTCGGCGGCGCCACCGAACCGGTATAGATCGCTTTGCACTCCCCGCCGGGAAGCAGGTCGCGCCCCTTCTTGAATAACTTGAGCGCAGGTCCGGCCAGCGACACCAGGATGTTCGGCTGCTCCACCACCGGTTTCCGGAAGGGACCGCTGATCTTCTGTTCTACCCTGGCGCAGCCCTTGGCATCGAGCAGCGCCACGGTCACGTCATCGAAGCGACTGTTGACGAAATCGAGTCCCCCCCTGAGGGCGAGCCGGTTCTCGTTGGTCGCCATCGCCACGTCCTGCGCATGTGCCACGCCGTTTTCGATCTTCCATTCGGAAACCAGCGTACGGATCGCACTGGATCCTCCCGATTCCTTCAGGATGCTGGCAAAGTCGTATCCCTTGGTGACCGCCAAACCCACGGGCCCGGCAAAGATGACGGCACCCACGTCCACGAGGCTGAAGTGCTGGCTGGACTCATACCGGGCAAACTCCAGATCGAGATCGCTGCCAATGAGCGTAAGATTTTTGCCGCGCAGCGATGCATCCCCGCTCGCAGTCTGTGTCATCTCGTTTAACGTGTTTCCCTGCATAGCCAGATGTGCGGAGAAATCCATCGCCCCTTCCACGAGCTTCTGCGGCGACAGGGTTTTGTAAAATGCTTCGACACGGAACTGCTGCAGGGCGTACTCGACGCGGAATACCGGGATAGCGCCGGAAAAATTCGCATGGATGCTTCCCGAACCCTGACCGCCGAAGACACCCATGGTGACCGGCTTCACATCAAACACGCCGTTCTTGCCCGCGACCGTAAATTTCAGGTCAGACAGGGCCAAATCTTTTGTTTGGACCTGTGCGCAGGCGAGTGCTGCCGTGAAGGAAAGGTGCCTGATCAGGTCCCGGGGCTTTCCCTGCGATAGCAGAAGGTGGCGCAGGTCCAGCTTGCAATCCCCCGCCTCGAATCCCCGCCC
>DATKVR010000057.1:0-13037 GCA_035529955.1 Gallionella sp. | reverse complement strand
CATGGCCAGGCCGCCGTATGTAAAGCCGGGCTGGTAACGGGTTGGTGCGTCATCCAGCGCCGTGCCGATGGCGACGAACAGCGGCATGAAATGATCTTCGGTCGGATGGGAATCCGCGCCATACGGGGCAGCACGATAGGCAAGCAGCGACGCAACATTTTTTGCCGCCAGGTTTTCGGCCACCCAGTCGGTAAATACCCGGGCTTGCGGGAAGGGGTTTTCTCCCTGTTGCGCGCGCCAGTTTATCCAGGAAAAATTATGCGTGATTGCACCGGAACAGACGATCAGCACGCCTTCGTCGCGCAATGGGGCGAGGGCACGCCCGACCTCGACATGCGCCGCCGGGCCGGCGCCGCCGACCAATGAAAGCTGCGTGACCGGGATATCGGCATCGGGATACATTGCCGATAGCGGCACCCATGCACCATGGTCGAGCCCGCGGCCCGGGTCGAGCCCGGCTGCCAGCCCGGCACCGGACAGCAGCGACACCACCTGTTTGGCAAGTGCCGGCGCGCCCGGCGCACGATATTGAATCTGATAAAGCGCCGGCGGAAAGCCGGAGAAATCATGTATGGTTGCCGGCGCAGTGGCCAGGCTGGCGGTGGGCCGCTGCGCTTCCCAGTGCGCCGATATGGCAACAATGGCGGCCGGTTTTGGAATCTGCCGGCCGAGTTCGGCCCAGCAGGCGACCGCGTCCGGTGCCTCCAGCAACGCATTCGGTGCGCCGTGGGACACGAACACGACAGGCATGCGCTCAGTCATGGTGATCAATCCCCAAATGAATTTCCATTTCAATTCTCCTTATTCTTCAGGCTAAGGAACCTCTGATCAAGTCCCGCATGACCGCGCATTCGGCTTTGCGGGATGGGATGCAAGAAAGGCGACGATGCGAATGGTGTTCCCTTCGCAAGGAGCAGCACCCCCGACACGGTGTGCGTAAGCGTCCGGTGCGGGAGGGGGTTGCAAGCGGCGGCTCCCGCAACCGGCTGCTGCGCAGTAACGTGTCGCAGCCGCACGCAGCAGACCGCCCGCAAAGCCAATGCCCTTCGGGTTGCGACAAAAACGGGCGCTCGCGGTGTTGCGCTCCTTGGCATCGTAGAATAACTGCTGCCATGACACGGTGCGCGAAGCGGCAAGTGCGGGAATGGCAGCAGGCGGCTACTCCCGCAAACTGCTGGCTTTGCCAGTAACGTGTCGTAGCCGCTACCGGCGTCGCGCGCCTTGCGATCATCCCGTTTTTGTCAGCAACGCGGTTCATGGTGGACTTGATCAGAGGTTCCCTAAATGCAAACCGGCCGGGTTTGCCGGCGTGACAGGCAAATCCGGCCGGCTCAAAAAATGTTCAGCGTCAGGAAGTCCGGGATTCGCCGTCCAGGCTGGCACGGCCGCCACCGAATACGGTGAATGCCAGCAGGCCGCCTGCCATTGAAAAATTCTTCATGAACATGATGTGTTGGCTTGCGCCCTCATGGAAAATGAGCGCTGCGGCAATACAAAATATGGCCAGCATGAAGGAAACCAGGCGGGTCTGGAAACCGAGCAATAACGACAGCCCGCCGCCGATTTCCAGCGCGATCACCAACGGGAGCAGCGCAGTCGGGACGCCCATGGATGCCATGTAGCCCTGTGTTGCGGCGTAGCCAGCCCCCAGCTTGCCGTATCCGGCGATGATAAAAATGGCCGAGGCCAGCAATCGGGCAACCAGCACCAGCGTGGCGCCGACTGCGGGCTGCGCGACGAAGTTGGCGATGCCGCCGTTGACCTGCTTGAAAATATTGCTCATGTGTAGCTCCTTTCCGGTTGAAGTAAATCAGGCGAAATGCCCATTGCGAAAATCGTTCAGTGCCTGGTAAATCTCCTGCTGGGTGTTCATCACGAACGGCCCGTACTGCACGATGGGTTCCCCGAGCGGCTTGCCCGCAATCAGGATCAGGCGCGCCGCTTCGGCCGCGCGGATTGTCACACTGTTTGCACCCGGCGTGTTGCCCAGGATACCCATGCGTCGAGCATTGACTTTCGTGTCGCCGACCTGCACCGCGCCGCGATACACGTAGATGAACGCGTTATGCGATGCCGGCAGCGCGGTGCTGAACTCGGTCCCTGCAGGTGCATGGATATCCAGGTACAGCGGCTCGGTGATCTCGCGGGTAACGGCACCGGCCACACCGTTGCTGGTTCCGGCGATCACCCGCACCGTGACGCCCTGCGGGGTCACGTATTCGGGAATCGCGTCACTGGTGAAATCGCGGTACCACGGATCGCCCATCTTGCGCTGCGCCGGCAGGTTCAGCCAGAGCTGGAAACCCTCCATCAGCCCGTCCACCTGCTCCGGAATCTCCGAGTGGATCACGCCGCGCGCCGCGGTCATCCACTGCATGCCGCCGCTTTCCAGCAGGCCCTCGTTGCCGGCGCTGTCGCGATGCCGCATGTGGCCGTCCAGCATATAAGTCACCGTTTCGAAGCCGCGATGCGGGTGATCGGGAAAACCGGCGATGTAGTCGTCCGGGTTTTCGCTGGCAAACGCATCCAGCATCAGGAACGGATCGAGGCGCTGCTGCAGCTGGCCGGCGAGCACGCGGGTGAGCTTCACGCCCGCGCCGTCCGAGGTCGCGACACCCTCGACGATGCGCTCGATGCCGCGCGTTTCATTGCTTGTGACTGCTTCCATGGTGTTCATGATCTGTCCTTTCGTAAATGTATCCATTGTTGTGGCCATGCTTTGGACGGGGCGCCGAATCAGGCAGCAATTGTTTCCTGTAACTTGCTGACCGCCCCGATCAATTTTTGTTTCAATTCGTCATTGTTCAGCGTGCCGCGTTCGACATCGAAATTCTGGTGAAAGCTCGGAATGGCAAGGCTGGCTTTCACCCGGCCGCCGTAGAACGGCGCGGCGCTGGTCGCGGTGGCCAGCACGCTCGCGCCGCCGCGCGCACCCGGTGAAGTTGACAGCAGCACCATCGGTTTGTTCTGGAATACCTTGCCGTTCAGGCGCGAGCTCCAGTCGAACAGGTTCTTGTAAGCGGCGCTGTACGAACCGTTGTGTTCGGCAAACGAAATCATCAGCGCATCGCCGGCAGCGAGCTTGGCCAGGAAGGCACTGGCCTGTTCGGGGTGGCCGAGTTCCGCTTCCCTGTCCACGCTGAACAGCGGCATTTCGTAGTCATTCAGGTCCAGTAATTCGACCTCGGCGCCCTCGACCAGGCTGGCGGCATAGGTCACCAGCTGTTTGTTGATCGAGTTTTTGCTGCTGCTTGCTGCAAACGCGACTAATTTCATGATCGATACCCCCGTGTTCAGTTAGTGGGTGCATCATAGATGTATCGAATGTTTGGATAAAGACGGGTAATCGAGATAGACTATTCCATAAATGGAACAAAAGAATATCTCCGCCGATGACTACATTCTGTTCGCCACCATCGTGGAACAGGAGAGCATGGTTCGCGCAGCCGAGCATCTCGGCATGCCCAAGGCCACCGTTTCACGGCGCCTGACCAATCTCGAAGCCGCATTGGGGCAGCGGCTGTTGCTGCGCACCACACGCCGCCTGACGCTCACCGAATTCGGGCAGACATTTCTCGATCACTGCCGCCGCGTGACGGAAGAAGTCGCTGCGACGCTGGATTTCGTGCGCAGCCATGAAGAGCGGCCGCGCGGGCGCCTGCGCGTCTCGATGCCGGGCGAATATGCGATGCAGAATTTTTCCCGGGCCTTCGCCACATTCATCGAGACCTGGCCCGAGATACAACTCGATCTCGACCTCACTTCGCGGCGCGTCGACCTGATCGGCGAGCGCTTCGACCTGGCGATACGCATGGGCACGCTGGACAGCGATGCGACGCTGGTCGCGCGCAAGATCGACGAGCAGAGCTTTGGTCTGTATGCCAGCCCGATCTATCTGGCGCTGCATGCCGCGCCGACCCATCCGGACGAACTCGAGCATCATCACGCGGTGCGCCTGCTCTCCGCGCGGGGCACGGCGGTCTCGTGGAAACTGCTGCGCGGCAAGACCGTCTGGGAAGGCGTGGCGCCGGGCAGGCTCACGCTGAATTCCCTGGACGTGATCCAGCAGCTGTTGCTCGACGGCGCCGGTATCGGCGCATTGCCGGACCGCTTCGTTGCGGAAGACGTGCAGCTCAACCGCTTGGTGCGCGTGTTGCCGGAATGGTGTCTGCCGCCGGTGCCGGCCTGGGCGGTGATGCCGACACGCCGCTATCTGCCGGCCAAGACGCGCGCTTTTCTTGCGCATCTTGAGCAGTTCATGAAGAAGGATTGAAACATCGGTGCGGGTTCATGTTCCGATACCCCGGCGCCAGGAACCCGGTGTTCGCTGATCGATTCGTATCCGGTCTGTCCCCTGAAAATTGAGCGATTGGTATATTGACCGCAGGGCAGGAAAGGCGCACTCTGCAACAAGTATTTTGCGACCTTCAATTGGAAATATCAGCAGGTCTTTCGTATTTTTGGCATGCAGCAATCATTATCCAAAGGAGAACATCATGGCGATAATTAAAAAAGTTGAGACAGGCGTAAAAAATGCCGGCCGTAAGTTAGGCAAGGCGGCCAAAATTGTGGCCGCGACCGAGAAGAAAGTTGCGAAGACCGCCAAACAGGCGGTCTCGACTGCGAAGAAGAAAGTGGGGGCCGCCAGCAAAAGTGTCGCCTCGACCGAGAAGAGTGCGGCCAGGTCTGCCAAAAAGGCGGTTGCGGATGCGAAGAAAAAAGTAGCGGCGGCTACCAGGCAGGTGGCCTCGGCTGAGAAGTCCGCAGAAAAGCGCGCCAAAAAAACCGTGGCGACTGCGAAGAAAAAAGCAGGAGCGGCCGCCAAAAAGCTGGCTGCGACCAAAAAGAGTGTGCAGAAGACCGCCAAAAAAGCGGCTGTGACTGCGAAGAAAAAAGTAGCGAAGGTCGCAAAAAAAGCGGTTGCGACAGCGAAGAAGAAGGCAGCGAAGGCGGCCAAAAGGGCAGTCGCGACGACCAGAATTGCGGAAAAGACCGCCAAAAAAGCGGCCGTGACTGCGAAGAAGAAAGTGGCGAAAGTCACCAAAAGTGTGGCCGCGTCTTCGAAGAATGCAGCGCAGACCGCCCAAAAATCAGTTGCAACCGCAAAGAAAAAGTTGGCGTCCAAGTTGCAGGCAGCCTGACGGGACGTCGACTGCCGGTGTTGAGCAGGCAGCGTGCGGTTACTGCGGTGGTCGTTGAGCCGGGTGCGCAACGCACCGCAAGAAGTCGCAGGTCCGCTTTCCGCCTTCCGGCAATCTGCAGCAATGTGAACTGACCCTGGTCACGTTTTGCGGTAAAGTGGCCTCCTGCAATTCACACCGGAATATAACAATGAACACAGAAGAGCTAAGCAAGGAGCAACGCATCCTGCGCATCATGCGCAAGACCCTGGGCAACGTCGTCAAGGACGTCACGCCGCTCGGCGGTCGCACCAACCCGCTGTCGGCAAGCACCATCCAGGACATCAAGGATTGTTTTGGATTGATCTCGGATCGCGAAATGGAATTGGCCGAAGCACTCAACTTCGACCAATCCAAACCCTATTACGCAGACGGTGAGGCACCGAACGCTAAAGTGATCAGCATCGTCAAGCCGCCCAAAGCGTAGTTCCCAGCGCGTAACCCAAAGGCTTGCGAGCTGCCGCGCATCTGGCCGCGTTTCAGGCGCCGGTTTCCTGCTGCAGCAAATGTCCGGTCTTGACCAATATCGTGCAGCCTTCGATGCTGTAGGGGCAGTGTGCACTCATGTGCGGGCTGCGGATCCAGGTGCCGGCAGGGTAGCGTCCGTATTCGTCCTCGAACACACCCTCCAGCACATAGATTTCTTCCCCGCCGTAGTGGCGGTGCGGGTTGAAGCGGGTGCCCGGCGACCAGCGCACCAGCGCGGTGTGCCGGGTGCCGAATTCCGCCAGCGGCATCACCGAGAGGCCATCCACCAGCCCCTGGTACCAGGGCATAACCGTGCTGTCCACCACGATGCGACGATGGTCATGCGCTTCGAGATGGTGTCGTTTGACGAACAGCATACAGCCCGCTGCCGACTCGCAGGCATGCGCGGAGCCGGGCGGAATTTTCACGTAGCAGCCCTTGCCGTAGCTGCCGAATTGGTCGGTCAGCACCCCGTCGAGCACCACGATTTCTTCACCCAGGTCACGCGTGCAATTTTCAATTATTGCACCGGGCGCCAGCTTGACGATCGCCGTGGCACGCGTCGCCGGTTCGGGACCGCCTTCCAGGGTGCGCATCTGCACCCCGGTCAGGGTCGCGGCGACCCAGGGCAGAGTGGAGGGCTCGATGACGACGCGCCGTGAAATATCCGAATTGATCTGCATATACGTCCGGTTGGTTGGAAGATGATTGCAGCAGTGACGAACTCATCTCTGCTGTGCTGTATCAGCCAATATCGTACCACTATGTCCGGCAGATAGCGCCTGAACTGAACCATCCAATATCATCAATGTCGGAATGAGCGGATGGTTCATGTCGCTTGGCTGGCCGCTGGCGCTGATCATTGACGACTTGGTCCGGTAACCGGTTTTGCAACCGGGATTTTCGGAAAGCCCGCTATCCCGGAAAGTCGGGCACGCCACCCAAAGCTTTAAAAACTGCTCGCACAGGCACCTGGCTAACCGGACGAAAGGCAATGGCATTGATCCATGACAGATAATTCCTTGTCACCGCAACAGAAATATCACCAGTCGGCGACCAGACTGCTGATCATCCTGACCGCATCGGTATTCGTAATCAATCTGCTGGTGGCGATGTTCCTTGAAATGATGCCTCCCATGCCAAAGATCGCCATCTTCCTGATGGACTCGACTTTGTTGTCCACGCTGACCTTTCCCATTTTCTACTTGCTGGTGTTCCGCCCCTTGTTGAAGAGCATTACCGAGCACAGGCGGGCAGAGGATGAGTTGCGCACCGTCTCCGTCGCGTTTGAGAGCCGGGATCCGATCCTGATCACCGATGCACAGGCCAACATCCTCCGGGCCAACCGGATGTTTATAAAAATCAGCGCCTATGAACCGGAAGAATTGATCGGAAAAAATTCCCGTATCCTGAGGACAGACCGCTATGACGAGTCTTACTACAAGGGAATGTGGGATCAGTTGTTACGCAATGGCGCCTGGGCCGGGGAGACGCGTATCAGGGACAAACATGGCAATGATTTTGCGCTCGGGATGGCGATTACCGCGGTGAAAAATGACCGGCAAGAGACCACGCATTACGTAGCCATATACAATATTTAGCCGGATCGATCCCCGGTCGGGGCCGCGTGCCGGCTGGCACAGGGCGGTTCTAGTCACAGGGCGGTGAAGGCAAAAACGCTGCGGGCATGGTATTGTATGGGCGAAAATAATTCGAAAATCAGAGATCAAGGCGCCCCCGGATTATGTCTGATAATTTTTCGCCATCACCAAAGTCATACCAGCTGCCGGTAGCTAGACTGCTGGTCATGTTGACCGTGACGGCATTCCTTGAAGAACTGCTGGTACTGTTCGTCCTGGATTTGTTGCCGCCCCTGCCAAAACCGGCTGAATTCCTGCTGGATGCAACGTTGCTTACCGTGCTGATTTTTCCGGTGCTCTACTTTCTGGTTTACCGTCCGATGTCGCGGAATATTAAAGAGCTGAGGCAGGCTGAGGAAAGTTTGCACACGGTCTCCGTCGCGTTTGAGAGCCGGGATCCGATCCTGATCACCGATGCACAGGCCAACATCCTCCGGGCCAACCGGATGTTTTTGAAAATCAGTGGTTATAGTCAGGACGAATTGATCGGGAAAAACCCGCGCATTCTGAAGACCGACCGATTTGGCAAGGATTACTACAGGAAAATGTGGAATCAATTATTGCGCAATGGATACTGGTCCGGGGAATCGCGTATGAAAGACAAGCAGGGTAATGAATTTTCGATCGGGATGGTTATCACCGCCGTAACGAATGATCGGCAAGAGATCACGCATTACGTGGCCATATACAATATTTAGCCGGATCGATCTCTGCCCGGGGCTGCGTGCCGGGCCGGCACAGGGCGGGCGGATCGAGTCTCGCGGCGGCCAAGGGAAAACATTGGCGGCGTGATATTGTATGCGGCGAAAATAATTCCAACCCGGCCTCTATAATTCTCCATGCTGCACCTCACCATGCTGTGTGTATTTGCTTACTGTGCCGGCATGATCGATGCGGTCGTCGGTGGCGGCGGGCTGATCCAGATTCCGGCGCTGATCAACGTGCTGCCCGGCGCGCAGAATGCAACAATATTCGGCACCAACAAGTTTGCCGCGGTATGGGGCACATCCGTGGCGGCCCGTTCCTACGTCGGGAAAGTGATCATCCCGTGGAAACTGGTGCTGCCTTCCGCGCTGAGCGCTTTTCTCATGTCCTTCCTCGGCGCGGCAACCGTGTCATCCATCCCGCAGGGACTGCTGCGTCCCGTGGTACTGTTTCTGATTGTGGTGATGGCCGTCTACATCTTCAGGAAAAAGGATTTCGGCGCGATACAGCGACCCATCGCGATCGGCACGCGCGAACGCGTATTGGCAGTACTGATCGGGGGAGGGATCGGCTTTTACGACGGCCTGTTCGGGCCGGGTACCGGAAGCTTCCTGATCTTTCTTTTCATCCGCTACTTTGCCTTCGACTTCCTGCAGGCCTCGGCATCGGCAAAATTCGTCAACATCGCGACCAATATTGCGGCGCTGATGTTCTTTGTCCCGACCGGCAAGGTGTTGTACGAAATTGCGATTCCGATGGCGATCTTCAATATGTTCGGCGCCTATACCGGCACCTGGGTTGCGATGAAACGCGGCACACCTTTCATCCGCGCCCTGTTTCTGTTCCTGCTGGTCATCCTGATTTTGAAACTTGCCTACGATATGGTGAAGCCGGCTTGACTGGCGAATTCCTCCATGGTGATGCCGGGCTTTTCGGTGTTTACACTATAATCCCGGAACACGAACAGTGTTGGCCAAAAATTTAGATCGGCGTGGAAAATATCGAACTGCAGAATTTGCTGCCTGAAGCAATCAATGAAGCGTCGCCCGCAGGGATTCTGGTCGTCGACGACAAAGCGATCGTTGTTTACCATAACCGCCGGTTTCTCGAAGTCTGGCAAATTCCGGGCGAATTCCGGCAGAACGGTTCCGCAGTCGGGAAGGCGGATGCCGGGCTGCTATCGGCGGTACTCGAACTCGTGGCGGATCCCGATGCATTCCTTGCGCGGGTGCGGGAGTTATACGATAGCCCTGATCTGAACGATCATTCCGAGATCAGACTGCGCGACGGCAGGACGCTGGAGCGCCACTCCACCGTGCTGCGCGGCGGCGACGGCCGGTACCTTGGGCGGGTATGGTTCTTTCTCGACATCACCGCACGCAAGCAGGTCGAGGAAAAGCTGCTGATCACCCAGTTCGTCAGCGACCATGCACCCGACAGCATCATCTGGATCGACGAACAGGCGCGCATTGTCTACGTGAACGAAGACGCATGCCGCGAGCGCGGCTATACGCGGGAAGAGCTGCTGGCGATGTCCATTCCCGATCTGAACCCCGAATTGCCGGCCGAGGTGTGGACCGGCCACTGGCAGCGGTCGCGGCAGAAAGGTACGCTCACTTTCGAGTCCAGACACCGGCGCAAGGATGGCTCCACTTTTCCGGTTGATATCTCCGCGAACTTCGTCAAATTCGGCGACCGGGAAATTGTCGTCGCGTACGTCAGGGACATTGACCGGCGCAAGAAAAACGAGGCCGAACTGCGCATCGCATCCGTGGCCTTCGAGTCGCAGGAGATACTGATGATCACCGATGCCGATGGCACGATCCTGCGGGTCAACCAGGCATTCACCGAGAACACCGGCTATACCGCCGATGAGGTGGTCGGCCGGAATCCGCGCATCTTCAAATCGGGGCGCCACGACGCGGCTTTCTACCGCGAGATGTGGGATGCGATAAAGTCGACCGGGAAATGGCAGGGCGAGGTCTGGGACAGGCGCAAGAATGGCGAGTTCTATCCCAAATGGCTTTCCATCTCCGCGGTAAAGAACAGCGACGGCATCGTCACCCATTATGTCGCATCACACGTCGACATCACCGCGCGCAAGGAAGCGGAACAAGAGATTCAGCATCTGGCGTTCTTTGACCCGCTCACCAAGCTGCCCAACCGGCGTCTGCTCATGGACAGGCTGCAGCATGCGATCGCTTCCGGCGCGCGCAGCGGGCGGAAAGGCGCGCTGCTGTTCATCGACCTCGATCATTTCAAGACGCTGAACGACACGCTCGGCCACGACATCGGCGATCTGCTGCTGCGGCAGGTCGCAGAGCGGCTTTCGTCCTGCGTGCGCGAAGGCGACACCGTGGCCCGACTGGGCGGCGACGAATTCATGCTGATACTGGAAGACCTGAGCGATCACCCTGTCGAAGCCGGGGCGCAGACCGAAGCGGTCAGCGAAAAGATACTCATCGCGCTCAGCCTGCCTTACCTGCTTGCAGGGTACGAATGCCACAGCACACCCAGCATCGGTGCGACCCTGTTCAGCGGCCGCCAGGCGCCGATCGAGGAATTGATGAAACAGGCCGATATCGCGATGTACCAGTCCAAGAAAGCGGGGCGCAACACCATGCGCTTTTTTGACCCGGAGATGCAGGCTTCCATCAATGCGCACGCAGCGCTCGAAAAGGAATTGCGCCTCGCGACCGAAAATCGCCATTTTCAGCTGCACTACCAGGTCCAGGTCGACAACGCACAGCGCGTGCTGGGGGTCGAGGCGCTGATCCGCTGGATGCATCCCAAACTGGGATTGATCGCCCCCCCGCAATTCATCCCGCTGGCGGAAGAGTCGGGTTTGATCCTGCCCATCGGACGGTGGGTGCTGGACACCGCCTGCGCACAGCTCAAGTCATGGCAGGACGATCCGCTCACCCGCGGACTTGTGATCGCGGTGAACGTCAGCCCGAAGCGATTCCGCCAGCCCGATTTTGCTGCAGAAGTGCGGGGCGTTGTAGCGCGCCACGCGATTGATCCCGGGCTGCTCAAGCTGGAACTCACCGAAGGCCTGCTGCTGGAAAACATCGAAGAAGTCATCAAGACCATGGGCATGCTGAACGATATCGGCGTCCGGCTCTCGCTTGACGATTTCGGCACCGGCTATTCGTCGCTGCAATACCTCAAGCGATTGCCGCTCGACCAGCTCAAGATCGACCAGTCTTTCGTGCGCGACCTGGCCAGCGACAACAGCGACAAGGCCATCGTGAAAACCATCATCGCGATGGCGCAAAGCCTGGATCTGGATGTCATTGCCGAAGGCGTGGAAACAAAAGAACAGTGGCAGATTCTGCTCGGCATGGGCTGCAAAAGCTTTCAGGGCTACCTGTTCAGCAATCCGCTACCGGTGGCGCAGTTCGAGGCGGTGTTGAAACGTCACTGAGTTTGTTTCAAGCCTGGTTTGGATAGTTCATTGCTTTCGCTTCAACTTCCCGGACTGTTTCGTGAACATCGCGGCACGGTTTTCATACGCGCCCTGTTCCTGCCGGCCATCCTGGTTTTTAAACTTGCCCACGATAGGGTGAAGCCTGCCTGAAACCCTGTCAAACGGAATGATTGGGGTTATCATGATAGTGCGACTGCAGGAACATGCCCACGCGTTCGGGGATGCATGTCGGAACCCTTCTGGAGGCAGCTATGAATCATACGAATTCCGGGAATCAACCGATTTCCGGGCTGGATGACAATGCCGTTCTCACGCTGACAAAAAGAGGGGAGCAGGCGCTGCTTGAACCGGGAACGACACTCACGCCGGCCCAGTTGCAGGCGTTGGTGATGATCGGGGGCGGCTCGACCATCGGCAAGATTCTCAAGCGCGCGCCGCAAAGTATTTCCACGGATGTTCTGCGGGCAAGCCTGCGTGAACTCATCGACAGAAAATATATCAGCGACCGCGCCGGGCAGGGCGACAACATTATCGACCCCGGGGATTTCTTTATCCCGGACAAGGCCAGCGCGGCTCACCCCAATGTGGACGAACTCGTTAATGCCCGCGTTGATGCGGATGCGGAATTCCTCAGGCAGAACGGCTACTACGTCAACCTGGTTCGCAAGTCGACCGTCCAGTCAGGTCGTGCTGCGGCGAAGAAAATATCGGTGCTGCTTATCGAGGATGATCCGGACATCCTGAAAGTGCTGCAGATAATCCTGAAGCTGGAAGGCCATGAAACGCGCACCGCCACCAACCGCGACGAGGTCGTCGCCGCGTTGCGCACCCCGCCGTTGCCGGATCTGGTGTTGCTCGATGTCAGGCTGCCGGATGTCAACGGCTTCGATATCCTCACCCGGATACGCCAGTACCCGGCGATGAAGACGCTTCCCGTCATCATGCTGACCGCCGAAGCGACGCGCGAAGCGGTACTCAAGGGATTGGTGGGCGGAGCCGATGGCTATGTCACCAAACCCTTTCAGGTCGATCGTCTGGTCAAGGCTGTCAATACGGTGCTGGGTCTCGAGCAGGATCCGGAAGACCAGGCCCCGAGCCTCTGATTGCGCGGAATATCCCCGGGATAGCACACCATTGTGCCCGGGCTCGAACTTCCAAAACATGATGAAACTCACACCATACATTCGACGCAACCGGAACTTGCGGGATCTTTTGGCGCACCCCGAATATCGTGCCGAGGCGGATCGCGATCTTGCCCGGCGCTCTGTCGCCGGCGTGTTCACATATTTCGTGCTCTGGCTGATCATCTACGCAACGAGGCAACTCGAGATCAACAGGGTATTGATGGAATTCCTCGGATTCCTGCTGGCGGCTTTTGCAGTCGCGCGGCTTTATCTTGCATTGCATTTCGACGGGTTGTATGCCGCCGGGAAACAGCGGTGGCGCTTCCTGTTTGCGCTGGGAAATATCCTCTCTGCGCTGACATGGGGCGGGGTATGCGCATTGGCGCTGTATTTCAACAATCTCGGCCCGACTTCGCTGATGGTCCTGCTGGCCACCGCGGGCATCGCTGCAGGCGGGATCGTGATGCTCGCGCCGGCTCCCCGGCTGGGC
>DATKVR010000056.1:0-49675 GCA_035529955.1 Gallionella sp. | reverse complement strand
GAGCTGTTATGTCCGCTGAGCTGTATCATGCCGCCGTCGGAAACCGCATAAAAATATCGCCTTCCCTTCAGCCAGACGGTTCCGTTGTTTCTGAACGTAATACTGCCTTGTGCGCTGTACCAACGCCCCCTGAGCGAATGTTCCGCTTTGGTGACCATCCCGAAAGTACGTTCAGCGGCAAAACTGCCTGCAGGCAGCCCCGCGACAAATAATGCGCAACACAGCAATACACAGCGTGAAAATGACATGACGGCCTCGCTTATCTGATAAGGGGAACAAGTTAAAAGCACCCGTGAAGTTTGTCAACGCGATTGACTACGGCGCTTGAATTTTCCACGCCCCTGGCTCCAGACCGTCAAGCGTCCACTCACCAATACGATGGCGAATCAGGCGCAATGTGGGCAAACCAATAACTGCGGTCATGCGCCGCACCTGGCGGTTCTTTCCCTCGCGTATGGTCAGTTCGATCCAGCTGGTTGGTATGCTCTTGCGCTCGCGTATCGGCGGATTGCGCGGCCACAGATTGGCGGGTTCATCCATCAGGCGCACTTCGGCAGGCAGGGTGGTGAAATCCGGGAGTTTTACACCCCGCCGCAATTTTTCCAGCTCGCCTTCATCCGGAACCCCCTCTACCTGCACCCAATAGGTTTTTGGCAACTTGTGTTTCGGGTCGGTGATGCGATGCTGCAGCTGGCCATCGTCGGTCAGCACCAGCAGCCCTTCGCTGTCGGTATCCAGACGCCCTGCGGGATAAAATTCCGGAACAGGGATATAATCAGCCAGTGTCGGATGCAGACCATCGCGACTGAACTGGCAGATCACGCCAAACGGCTTGTTGAACAGCAGAATGCGCCCCATCTGAATTCCTGTTTATTTTTGAAACGATATTTTACCGCTTCCACTTCCTCTGAGCGCCAAACCATGCGTGCTGATTGTTCCCGGAGCTACTATCGAACAGCGGCTTCGTTCCGACAAATCAGATGAATCTCAGAATGCCGGCGGTTCATTGACGATGAACTAACTAAAGAGAAAAATCATGACTAGCCATAAAATAATTTACACGATGGTTGATGAAGCGCCGGCACTGGCAACTTATTCCTTGCTTCCCATCGTTCAAGCCTTCACCAGGGCAGCCGGCGTAGCCGTCGAGACCAGGGATATTTCCCTGGCAGGCCGTATTCTCGCGAATTTTCCCGACAACCTGACCCCAAACCAGAAAATCGCTGATGACCTGGCCGAGTTGGGTCAACTAACGCTGAGACCCGAAGCCAATATCATAAAACTGCCGAATATCAGCGCAACGCCCCCGCAATTGAAAGCGGCAATCAGGGAATTGCAGTCGCAGGGCTTCAACATACCGGATTATCCGGACGACCCTCAAACCGATGCCGAGAAAGCGATCAAGTCCCGCTATGGGAAAGTGCTCGGCAGTGCCGTGAACCCGGTGCTGCGGGAAGGCAACTCGGACCGCCGTGCGGCGCTTTCAGTCAAGAAGTTCGCGCAACAACATCCTCACAAGATGGGAGCATGGAGCGCAGACTCCAAGACCCATGTAGCGCACATGAACGCTGCGGATTTCTATGGCAGCGAAAAATCCGTGACCGTTACGGAAGCCGGGAATGTGCGTATCGAGTTTGTCGGCAGTGATGGCAAGACGACAGTATTGAAAGAAACGACCCCGTTACTGGCGGGCGAAATCATCGACGCTTGTGTGATGAGCCGCCGCGCCCTGCGTGCGTTCTACGAGGAACAGATCGAAGACGCCAAAAAACAGGGCGTGTTGTTGTCCCTGCACCTCAAGGCCACCATGATGAAGATCTCCGATCCGATCATGTTCGGTCATGCCGTAACCGTTTATTTCAAGGATGTTTTCGAGAAGCACGCGGCGGTGATCAGGGAATTGGGTGTCAACGTCAACAATGGCTTGGGGGACCTCTACGCCAAGATTGCGAAACTGCCCGAAGTGAAACGCGCCGAGATCGAAGCGGACATTCAGGCCACTTATAAGTCCAGGCCGGAACTGGCGATGGTGAATTCAGACAAGGGCATCACCAATCTGCACGTGCCCAGCGATGTCATCGTTGATGCGTCCATGCCCGCCATGATTCGCGATTCGGGAAAGATGTGGGGAGTCGATGGCAAGTTGCACGACACCAAAGCGATGATCCCGGATCGCTGCTACGCCCGCATTTATCAGGTTGTCATTAACGACTGCAAAAAACATGGCGCATTCGATCCCAAGACCATGGGTAGCGTCCCCAATGTCGGCCTGATGGCGCAGCAGGCAGAGGAATACGGCTCCCACGACAAGACCTTTCAAATGAGCGGAAACGGCACTGTCCGTGTCGTGGATACGGCCGGCAAAACGCTGCTGGAGCAGCAGGTTGAACAAGGCGACATCTTCCGCATGTGCCAGGCAAAGGACGCACCCATTCAGGACTGGGTGAAGCTGGCCGTTGCGCGCGTGCGCGCCACTGGTGCACCCGCTGTTTTCTGGCTGGACAAGAATCGGGCGCACGACGCGCAGATCATTCAGAAAGTACAGCGCTACCTCAAGGATCACGATACCAGCGGCATGGACATTCGCATCATGACACCCGAAGATGCGATACAACTTTCGATTGAACGCATCCGCGCGGGTAAAGACACCATTTCTGTCACCGGCAACGTGCTGCGCGATTACCTCACCGACCTGTTCCCGATTCTTGAACTGGGCACCAGCGCAAAAATGCTGTCCATCGTACCGCTGATGAGTGGTGGAGGCATGTTTGAAACCGGCGCGGGCGGTTCGGCGCCAAAACATGTCCAGCAGTTCCAGCAAGAAGGATATTTGCGCTGGGATTCACTCGGCGAGTTCCTCGCGCTGGGAGCTTCGCTGGAGCATCTGGCCCAGAAATTCAACAATGCCAAGGCACGGGTGCTGGCCGAGACGCTTGATCAGGCCAACAGCCTTATTCTGGAAAATAACAAGTCCCCCGCCCGCAGGGTGGGTGAGATTGATAATCGGGGCAGCCATTTCTATCTCGCCCTTTATTGGGCGCAGGCGTTGGCAGCGCAAACGCAAGACAGGGATATTCAGGCGCGTTTTGCACCCTTGGCCAAGACGCTGATGGACAACGAGGCAAAGATCAATGCGGAATTGATTGCAGCCCAGGGGAAACCGGTGAATATGGGAGGTTACTATCATCCTGACTTTGAGAAGACAGCCAAGGCCATGCGGCCCAGCGCAACGCTGAATGCAGCGCTGGCCTCCGTTGTTTAAAGTAAGCACACCTACGATGTAATTCTTCGCAGAAAACAAAAAAGCCCGGCACTTTCGTGCCGGGCTCTATACCAACCCAGAAACCGATTAAGGAGCCTGAATGTTGGAAGCTTGCTTGCCTTTAGGACCTTGAACTACTTCGAAGGTGACCTTCTGGCCTTCTTTGAGTGACTTGAAGCCGCTCATGTTGATTGCTGAAAAGTGTGCGAACAGATCTTCGCTACCATCATCGGGAGTGATAAAACCAAAACCCTTTGCATCGTTGAACCATTTAACTGTACCAGTTGCCATGTGATTACATCCTTACTAAAAAAACGGGGGACATCCCCGCGAACTGTTTGATTCCAAGATCGCACACGGCAAAACCAGTACTGCAGATACTTTGAGTCAAACACCAGCGCGCTTTTTACTACTGTTTAGTTGATAACGTCAAGCAGTTTATAAAATATTTTTCGAGTGGGGTTGAAAAAGCATCTTTAATCATCAAATATGACAGCAAGGATAGTGTCAGAATATATATAGGGACCTATGGCAACCAAACAGCACAGCAGCGTGGTACTCGCGCCGGAACGCGCAAAGACAAAGCCTCCGCGCATGTACAAGGTGGTTTTATTCAACGATGATTACACCACGATGGAATTTGTGATTGAGGTGTTGCAACTGTTTTTCGCGCTGGATCAGGAACGCGCACTGCAAATCATGCTCAAAGTGCATAATGAAGGCTCGGCGGTATGCGGGGTCTATTCCCAGGATGTAGCCGAAACCAAAGTTACTCAGGTTACAGAGTTTGCAAAACAGCACGGACATCCGCTACGATGCGGTATGGAGGAAAACTGAAATGATTGCTCAAGAATTGGAAGTCAGCCTGCATCTGGCGTTCGTCGAAGCCCGCCAGAAGCGCCATGAGTTCATCACCGTCGAACATCTGCTACTCACCATGCTGGACAACGCTTCAGCTGCCCAGGTGTTGCGTGCCTGCGGAGTCAACATAGAAGAGTTGCGCCTGGTGCTGACTGAGTTCATCACGACACATACCCCGGTCACCCCAGGTGACCGCGAAGTGGACACCCAGCCGACGGTCGGTTTTCAGCGCGTCATCCAGCGTGCCATACTGCATGTGCAATCTACCAACAAAAAGGAAGTAACCGGCGCCAATATTCTGGTTGCGCTGTTCGGCGAGAAGGATTCGCATGCGGTGTATTTCCTGACCCAGCGCAATGTGAGCCGCCTTGATGTGGTGAACTACATCGCTCACGGTATCGACAAGACCCAGGCCGGCATCCCGGCAAAGCCGCAAAATGATTCCGAATCAGAAGTGGAACAGAGCAACGGAGACGCCCTGAAGAGCTATACGCAGGACCTGAATGCACAGGCACTGGCCGGCAAGATCGACCCGTTGATCGGGCGTGAGATTGAGTTGGAGCGGGTCATTCAGACGCTATGCCGCCGCCGCAAGAACAATCCGTTGCTGGTCGGCGAAGCAGGCGTGGGCAAGACCGCCATCGCAGAAGGTCTGGCGCGGCGCATTGTGGAAAATGATGTTCCTGATGTTCTCAAGGACGCGCATGTGTACTCGCTCGACATGGGTGCACTGCTGGCAGGCACCAAGTATCGCGGCGACTTTGAGCAGCGCCTCAAGGCCGTATTGAAAGAACTCAACGATGCCGCCCACGCGATCCTGTTCATAGACGAAATTCACACCATGATAGGCGCGGGTGCGGCTTCCGGCGGTACGATGGACGCATCCAATCTGCTCAAGCCGGCGTTGTCGAACGGGCAATTGAAATGCATAGGTGCGACCACCTATCAGGAATATCGCGGCATTTTCGAAAAGGATCATGCCCTGTCGCGGCGTTTCCAGAAAGTCGATGTACCTGAACCCTCGGTCGAACAAACCATTTCGATCCTGCGCGGCCTGAAATCCCGCTTTGAAGAACATCACAACGTCAAATACAGTGCGGCGGCAATCACCAGTGCTGCGGAGCTTTCCGCGCGCTTCATCAATGACCGTCACCTTCCGGACAAGGCGATTGATGTGCTGGATGAAGCCGGCGCCGCACAGCGCATTTTGCCAAAGTCGAAACAAAAGAAAACCATCGGCAAGCACGAGATCGAGGAGATCATCGCCAAGATCGCGCGCATACCGGCACGCAGCGTTTCCTCGGATGATCGCAACACGCTGAAGACACTCGATCGCGACCTGAAAGCGGTGGTGTTCGGCCAGAACAAGGCGATCGACGCACTGGCCACCGCCATCAAGATGTCGCGCAGCGGTTTGGGTAACCCGCAAAAACCGATCGGCAGTTTTCTGTTCTCCGGGCCTACCGGCGTCGGCAAAACCGAAGTGGCGCGGCAACTTGCCTATGCAATGGGCATGCCGCTGCACCGCTTCGATATGTCCGAATATATGGAGCGCCACGCCGTGTCGCGCCTGATCGGCGCGCCGCCCGGCTACGTGGGTTTCGACCAGGGCGGCCTGCTCACCGAAGCAATCGGCAAACAGCCGCACGCTGTGCTGCTGCTGGACGAGATCGAAAAGGCACACCCGGATATCTTCAACATCCTGTTGCAGGTGATGGACCATGGAACGCTCACTGATAACAACGGGCGCAAGGCAGATTTCCGCAACGTGGTCATCATCATGACCACCAATGCCGGTTCTGAAGCCCTGAACAAGAGCCAGATCGGCTTCACCAAGAGCAGTGCGAACGGTGATGAATTGATGGACATCAAGCGCACTTTCACACCTGAATTCCGCAACCGCCTGGATGCAGTGATCTCCTTCGCGCCGCTGGATCACGAAGTCATCTTGCGCGTGGTTGACAAATTCCTGATGCAACTTGAAGAGCAGTTGCACGAGAAGAAAGTGGAGATCGTATTCACCGACGCGCTCAAGGATCATCTGGCAGAACATGGCTTCGATCCGCTGATGGGCGCTCGCCCGATGGCGCGCCTGATCCAGGACACCATACGCTCTGCTCTGGCCGACGAACTGCTGTTCGGCAAACTGGCCAACGGCGGCCAGGTTACGGTTGATGTCGATGCGGACGGAAAAGTCAAACTGGTGTTCACCGAAGAGGCCGTTCCCGCTTGAAACAACAACGTATTCCGATTCAATTTCGAAGGTCAAACAACGCGGCGGCAACGCACCCGCAAGGGATATGCCGTGCGGTTACCCGATGCTTTGCATTGACCACTACGCAAAGTGAGCGACGTGGGCAGTGCACATAGCACGACCAAGAGTTCGCGAGGAAGCCAACACAGCCTCACCAATGAAATTGGATCGGAATTATCGCGGGCGTTTCGCGCCCTCCCCTACCGGCCCCCTCCACTTCGGCTCTCTAGTGGCCGCCATCGGCAGTTTTCTCGATGCCAAACATCATCAGGGAAAATGGCTGGTGCGCATCGAAGACCTCGACACACCGCGCACCGTCAGCGGAGCTTCTTCGAATATTCTCGGCATGCTGGAAGCTTATGGCCTGCATTGGGATGAGGACGTCATTTACCAAAGCCGGCGCACGGCCGCCTACGAAGAGGCACTTCATCGACTGAAAGATACCGGTGCGGTGTTTCCCTGTGCATGCAGCCGCAAGGAAATAACTGATTCCGCGATACAGCGCGGCGATGAGTTGGTCTATCCCGGCACCTGCCGGAACGGCATAGCGCAAGGCAAGGATGTACGGTCCTGGCGAGTGCGTGTCAACGATACACATATTGTCTTCCATGACAGGATGCAGGGAAACATAGCGCAGGAACTGGCAACCGAGGTGGGCGATTTCGTCGTGCTGCGCGCCGATGGACTGTTTGCCTACCAGCTCGCCGTCGCGGTGGACGATGCCGCGCAGGGAATCACCGATGTGGTGCGCGGGGCTGACCTGCTCTACTCCACCCCGCGCCAGATCTATTTGCAGCAGCTGCTAAGACTGGCCACCCCGGCCTATATGCACCTTCCCGTCGCGGTGAATGCACAGGGCCAAAAACTCAGCAAGCAGACACTCGCCCAGCCTGTAGACAAGAACAAAGCGGTTGCCACATTTTTTGATGCGCTGGTGTTTTTGCGCCAGCAGCCACCTGCGGAGTTACGGCTGGGCAGCGTCGGGCAGATATTGGAATGGGCGATTGCGAACTGGAAGACGAATGCTTTATCGAACTGCAGGCAACATCCTGTTTGAATCAACTCGTTGCAACGTTGCGCACCACATCGGCGATGCGCTGTGCGGATCGTTCTACCAGCTGGCGGTCTTCGCCTTCAACCATCACGCGCAACAATGGCTCGGTGCCGGATGGTCGCAACAGCACGCGACCCTTTCCGTCCAGAACCTGCTCGGCATCCGATACCGCCGCTTGTACCTGATTGTGACCGAGGCAATCCACGCCCCTGGCGACCCGCACATTGATCAGCACCTGCGGGTACATATGCAGATCACCCGCCGCCTGTGCAAGACTGCACCCATAATCGCGCAGCGCATACAGCACCTGCAGCGCGGAGATAATGCCGTCGCCGGTGCTGTGCTTGTCCAGGCAGATGATATGCCCGGAATTTTCCCCGCCGAGCTGCCAGCCCTGTTGCTGCAATAATTCCATCACGTAGCGGTCGCCCACCCTGGCGCGCTTGAAGGGAATGCCAAGCTTCTGCATGGCGTGTTCGAACGCCAGGTTGGTCATCAGCGTGCCGACCACACCGCCGTGCATTTTCCCCTGTGTCTGAAGATGTTTGGCGATCACGTACAGCAACTGGTCGCCGTCATATATCTTGCCCGCGCTGTCCGCCATCACCAGTCGGTCGCCATCGCCGTCCAGCGCGATACCGATATCCGCCTTGTGCTCGACCACCGCCCGGCACAGGTTATCCGGTGCGGTCGCGCCATAACCTGCATTGATATTCCTGCCGTCCGGTTGCGCGCCGATCGCGATGACATCGGCACCGAGTTCGTGAAATACGTGCCGCGCGATGTGGTAGGTCGCGCCATGCGCGCTGTCCACCACGATTTTCAGTCCGCGCAAATCCATCTCGGTGGGGAAGGTGCTCTTGCAGAATTCGATATAGCGCCCGGCCGCATCGTCGATGCGCTTGGCTTTGCCCAGCCCCTCCGAGGAGTTGGTGTGCATCTCCTCATCCAATGCCGCCTCGATGGCGCGCTCCGTTTCGTCGGGCAACTTGGTGCCATGGGCCGAGAAAAACTTGATGCCATTATCCTCGAACGGATTGTGCGACGCGGAAATCACGATGCCTGCCTGCAGGCGCAGCGCGCGGGTCAGATAGGCCACGGCCGGGGTTGGCACCGGCCCGGCCAGATACACATCGATCCCTGCCGCGATCAATCCCGCCTCCAGAGCGGATTCCAGCATGTAACCGGAAATGCGCGTGTCCTTGCCGATCAACACACCCGTGCGTTCGCCGGGCGTGTCAGCCATGTTTGCCAGCACCTTGCCTGCCGCATAGCCCAGGTGCATGACGAACTGCGGCGTGATCGGATGTTCACCCACTCGTCCGCGTATACCGTCGGTACCGAAATATTTTCTGCTCACTTTTGCACCCTGAATTTCACCAAAAGACATTTGCCACAGAGTACACACAGACCACAGGGGAAAACAACAGCCAATTCACTTTATATTTATTCGTTGATTGTTCACAACAGCTGTTTTCCCCGTGTCATCTGTGGTCTCTGCGGCTACGTTTTTAGGAATTTACTGCTCTCAAAATTTGCAACGCATCCACCGTCGCACGCACATCATGCACGCGCACGATGTTTGCCCCGCGCTGCACCGCGATCAATGCCGCGGCCACACTGGCCGGCAGACGCTGCGTAACATCCTGCCCGGTCAAAGTGCCCAGCATGGACTTGCGCGAAAGACCCGCCAGTACCGGCACGCCCAGTTCAGTCAGCTTGTTCAAATCGCGGAGCAAGGCCAGATTATGCGCCAAGGTCTTGCCAAAACCAAAGCCAGGGTCGATCACGATACGGTCACGCTGGATGCCCGCGGCTTCGGCAGCAGCAATGCGTTCACTCAGAAACGCACCGACTTCTGCCACCACATTTTGATAAACGGGCTGTTCCTGCATGGTTTGCGGGTTGCCCTGCTTGTGCATCAGACACACCGCGGCATGGCTGGCGGCAACCGTGCCCTTTGCAGCGGCATCTTGCAGCGCGCTGATGTCGTTGACCATTTGCGCGCCTGCGGCGATCGCCGCCAGCATCACTTCCGGCTTGAAGGTATCGATCGAGATGGGCACGCCCGAATCGCGCAATTCCTCGATGATCGGCAACACCCGATCCATTTCCTCCTGGATGCCGACCGGCGTGGCACCGGGGCGCGTCGACTCACCGCCGATGTCGAGCATATCCGCACCCTCGGCGATCAACCGTTGCGCATGCGCCAGTGCGGTATCGCGCTGCAGGTGCAGCCCGCCGTCGGAGAAAGAATCGGGGGTGACGTTGACGATGCCCATTACCAGAGGCCGGGACAAATCAAACTGGAAGGAACCGCAGCGGAACAACATTCAATGCAGATACAAGACGCAAGAGGCAAGAGGCAAGGAAAACCAGGGGTTCCTTGCATCTTGCCTCTTGCACCTTGCAGCTTGCACCTGTTTCAGGTTTCCTGCGCCGGTTGCGTAGGAGTTGTGGCAGCGGGCGCTGTCGGTGCCCGATCCTGCGGTGGCTGCTGGGCCTGGCTTGGTGCAGGCGGCTTGGGCGGACGAGGGGGATTCCCGGCCATGATGTCGTTGATCTGATCGGCATCAATTGTTTCCCATTCCAGCAAGGCCTTGGTCATTGCCTCGATTTTGTCGCGATTGCTTTCGATCAAACCGCGCGCCAGCGCATATTGCTGGTCGATGATGCGGCGAATCTCGGCATCCACCTTCTGCATGGTCGCTTCGGAAATATTCTTGTGCGTGGTGACCGAGCGCCCCAGAAAAACTTCGCCCTCGTTTTCGCCGTACACCATGGTGCCGAGCGCATCCGACATGCCCCACTGGGTCACCATGCTGCGCGCCATCGCCGTGGCACGCTCAAAATCGTTGGAAGCACCGGTGGTCATCTGGTGCATGAATATCTCTTCGGCGATACGTCCGCCGAACAACACGGCGATGGTATCGAGGATGCGGTTCTTGTCCATGCTGTAGCGGTCTTCCGCCGGCAATTGCATGGTCAATCCCAGCGCACGGCCGCGCGGAATGATGGTCACCTTGTGCACCGGATCGGTCTTGGGCAACAGCTTGGCGACCACCGCATGGCCGGATTCGTGATAGGCGGTATTGCGGCGTTCTTCCTCGGGCATCACCATGGAGCGGCGTTCTGCGCCCATCATGATCTTGTCCTTGGCAGACTCGAAATCGTCCATCTCGACGAAACGCTTGCCGCGGCGTGCCGCGAACAGGGCAGCTTCGTTGACCAGGTTGGCCAGGTCGGCACCGGACATGCCCGGTGTGCCCCGTGCCAGAATATCGCCCTTCACGTCCTGCGCCACCGGTACCTTGCGCATGTGCACCATGAGTATCTGCTCGCGGCCGCGAATATCCGGCAATGGCACGACTACCTGACGGTCGAAACGACCGGGACGCAACAGTGCCGAATCCAGCACATCGGGACGGTTGGTCGCGGCGATCACGATCACCCCGCTGGCACCTTCGAAACCGTCCATCTCGACCAGCAGCGCATTCAGCGTCTGCTCGCGCTCGTCATTGCCGCCGCCCAGTCCCGCGCCGCGTTGCCGGCCGACCGCGTCGATTTCGTCGATGAACACGATGCACGGCGCCTGCTTCTTGGCCTGCTCGAACATATCGCGCACGCGCGCCGCGCCCACGCCGACGAACATTTCCACAAAGTCCGAACCGGAGATCGAGAAAAACGGTACCTTGGCCTCGCCGGCGATCGCCTTCGCCAGCAGCGTCTTGCCGGTACCGGGATTGCCCACCAGCAGCACACCGCGCGGGATGCGCCCGCCGAGGTTCTGGAATTTCGACGGATCGCGCAGGAAATCCACCAGCTCGGACACTTCCTCCTTGGCTTCATCGCAACCCGCCACATCCGCAAACGTAAAGCGTTCCTTGCTTTCATCCAGCATGCGCGCGCGCGACTTGCCGAACGAGAACGCACCGCCCTTGCCACCGCCCTGCATCTGGCGCATGAAGAACACCCACACGGCGATCAGCAGGATCATCGGGAACCATGACACGAAAATATTCATCAGAAAGGACGGCTCTTCCTCGGGCTTGGCTTCAACGTTTACACCGTTTTTCAGCAAATCGGAAACCATCCACAGATCGCTGGGCGCATAGCTGGTGACTTGCTTCCCGTCAGAAGTCGTCGCCTTCAGCTTGCGGCCTTCGATGATCACCTTGCTGATATGTCCCTGCTTGACCTGATTGAGGAATTGCGAATAATCCAGCTGCGACTGCGTAGTCAGCTGCTGGCGGGTATTGAATTGATTGAATACAGTCATCAGTACCAGGGCGACGACCATCCAGACTGCTACGCTCTTAAAGTTGTTCAAGATTACTCCTTAAATCGGCGCACAACGGCTGCCGAGGTTGTTCATTAGACTATGTATTGCCCTATTTCTCAAGCTTTCCGCTACCCAGCAGATAAACTTCACTGCTGCGATCGCGTGATGCCTTGGGCTTGCGCGATACCACCCGGGTGAACCGACTGCGCATAAACTTGTAAAAGTCCTCGAATCCTTCGCCTTGGAAGACCTTGACCAGAAAGGAGCCGTCCGGTTTCAGGTGTTCAAGCGCGAAATCCATCGCCAGTTCCGCGAGATGCATGGCGCGCGCCTGATCTGCCGTAGCCACGCCTGACATATTGGGCGCCATATCGGAAATTACAAGCCCCACCGGCTTACCCTGCAAAAACTCCTCCAACTGCCTGAGCACGGCATCCTCGCGGAAGTCGCCCTGGATAAAATCCACACCTGCCAAGGGATCCAGCGGCAACAGATCCAGCGCGATCACCTTGCCGCCGCGCCCCACCTTTGCGGCAGCCACCTGCGACCAGCCGCCCGGCGTCGCGCCCAGATCCACCACCACAGTGCCGGGCTTGAGCAAATGATCCCTGGCATCGATCTCCAGCAGCTTGTATGCCGCGCGCGAGCGGTAGCCGTCCTTCTGGGCAAGTTGCACAAAGGGATCGTTGACATGCTCGCGCATCCATTGTTTGCTGGTCTTGGAAGGCTTCATCGTATTTAAGGCCTCGGTACAACTGTTGCGCTCGCAGATACTGCGTTAAAAGTCGGCTCAAAATCCTCATGTACAAAAATGTACATTGCAGCTGCGACACGTTACTGGCGAAGCCAGCCGATTGCGGGAGCAGATGCAGGCCGCTCTTCCCGCACCGGATGCTTCGCAACACCGTGTCAGAGCGGCTACTTTTTCGCCAGTTTTTGCCTTGTCTCAGCTTCGCTCACTACGTTGTACAGAGGCCTTCTCCAGTAAATTAAGCAATTACGGTACCTGCGATCCCATCAACAACCTGTTAAAATCCGCACCTTAAATTTGGAAGACCATCATGTTATCGCTTACCGTATCCGAACGCCTTGCCCTCAAAGGCCGCGCACATGCCCTCAGTCCGACGGTGATCATAGGCAACGCGGGTTTGACTGAATCAGTGCTGAAAGAAATCGCACTGACCTTGAAAACTCATGAGCTCATCAAAATTCGCGTAATGGGCGGTGATCGTGCGCTGCGCGAAACCATGCAGGAAACGATCTGCACCCAATTGGATGCCGCAGCGGTGCAACACATCGGCAAGATCCTGGTGATCTACAAACCCAACCCGGAAGCCCACCTGATCGAAATCAAGAAAATGCCGCGCCACAGGGGTAAAAAGCCGCTGACCAAAAAACAACTCGGCAACCGCTAATTTCTTTTTTCGCCCAAAAGCACATCCAATAGCGTCACAAGCAGATCGAAGTGCAAGGAGCCGCGGATAACCAGCGACTTGCCCGCTTGCGGGCTTAGTCGAATGGCTAGTAGTTCCATCAGCGCCCAACGAGACCTACCATACTGGTAGGCGAGCACGCGACGACGCAATTCGATCGCACAGTAGCTATTGGTGTGCTTTTTCAGATGTACTGGACTTCGACCACTTCATATTCCCGCACCCCGCCCGGTGCCTGCACCTCGGCAATATCGCCGCTGCTCTTGCCGATCAGCGCGCGGGCAATCGGGGAACTGATGGAAACTTTCCTGTGCCGGATATCCGCCTCGTCATCACCGACGATCTGGTAGGTAACGACATCGCCATTGTTCACGTCTTCCAATATCACGGTCGAACCGAACACGCAGCGCCCATCGGCGTTTAGTGACTTGGGATCAATGATCTGCGCACTGCCCAGCTTGAATTCCAGCTCGACGATGCGGCCCTCGACAAACGATTGCTTTTCCTTGGCAGCTTCGTATTCTGCATTTTCCGACAGGTCACCCTGGGCGCGTGCTTCAGAAATGGCGTTGATCACCATGGGACGTTCTACCGTCTTGAGATTCTGCAACTCTGCGCGCAATTTTTCCGCGCCCAATACGGTTAATGGGACTTTACTCATATTAAAACTCTCTTAGTCGTTGGTTATCAGTCGTTAGACGTTAATTAGTTGATCTGCTGTCGCTTGACCAGCGACCTGCCTGGGTGTTTCTCCAGCTTATAACCAGCTACTTGGTCACCGTTTATTGGGTGGCTTAGAGGATGGCTAATTGTTTCTACCGCAGCTTTATCAGTCGTATGGCCATGCAAAACCCGCGTTGGTATTAAGCAAAGACTAACTGCCAGCAAGCAGCCTTTTGTGCTGGCTCTGCAAATCATAAACGCTCAGTGCGGCCAAATGCTGCATACCGACACACGCGGCGCGAGCCCCGGCCAGCGTAGTGTAATACGTTACCCGCCCTTGCAGGGCCGCGTGCCGGATAGAATACGAATCGCGCATCACGGACGGCTTGCTGTCCACCGTATTGATGATCAGGCTGATCTCGCCGTTCTTGATCATATCCACGACATGCGGACGACCCTCGGCGACTTTGTTCACCACGTCCACCGCAATGCCCGCCGCACTGATCACAGCCGCCGTGCCGCGCGTTGCCCGCAGGGTAAATCCGAGCTGCACCAGCGAACGGGCGATTTCCACCACCCCGAATTTGTCGGCTTCGCGCACGCTGATGAATACTTTACCATCTTTCGGCAGTTTCACGCTGGCTGCCAGTTGGGATTTTACAAAGGCTTCGGCGAAGGTGTCGCCCACACCCATCACTTCGCCGGTGGATTTCATTTCCGGCCCGAGTATGGTATCCACGCCGGGAAACTTGATGAACGGAAACACCGCTTCTTTCACCGAATAATACGGCGGGATCACCTCATTGGTGATGCCCTGCTGTGCCAGGCTTTGCCCGGCCATGCAACGGGCCGCAATTTTCGCCAGCGACATACCGGTCGCCTTGGACACGAACGGCACGGTGCGGGACGCGCGCGGATTCACTTCCAGCACATACACCGTTTCGCCCTGTATCGCGAACTGCACATTCATCAGCCCGACCACATTGAGCATTTTTGCCATCGCCACGGTCTGGCGGCGCAGTTCGTCCTGCAGCGCCTTTGACAAGCTGAACGGCGGCAGCGAACACGCCGAATCGCCGGAATGCACGCCGGCCTGTTCGACGTGCTCCATGATGCCGCCGATGATCACATCCTTGCCGTCGGATACCGCATCCACGTCCACCTCGATCGCATCGTCCAGAAAACGGTCCAGCAGAATCGGCATGCGCTCGGGATAAGTCTTGGACATCTCCTGCGCATCGCGCATGTAGCGTTCCAGATCAGCCTGTTCATGGATGATTTCCATCGCGCGCCCCCCCAGCACATTCGAAGGGCGCATCACCAGCGGATAACCGATTTCCGCGACGCCCGCGGCGCCTTCTTCGACAGTGCATGCAGTGCGGTTCGGCGGCTGCTTCAAGTTCAGCTTGTGCAGCATTTGCTGGAAGCGCGCGCGATCTTCGGCGCAGTCGATCATGTCCGGCGAGGTACCGATGATCGGCACACCGTTCTTTTGCAGTCCGTGCGCCAGACTCAGCGGGGTCTGGCCGCCGAACTGCACGATCACGCCGATCGGCTTTTCGACCGCCACCACTTCCAGCACATCTTCGAGCGTCAGCGGCTCGAAATACAAACGGTCAGACGTGTCGTAGTCGGTGGATACGGTTTCGGGATTGCAGTTGACCATGATGGTCTCGTAACCGTCTTCGCGCATCGCCAGCGCGGCATGCACGCAGCAATAATCGAACTCGATGCCCTGCCCGATACGGTTCGGCCCGCCGCCCAGCACCATGATCTTCCTATTGCTGGTCGGCTGTGATTCGCACTCTTCCTCGTAGGTGGAATACATATAGGCGGTGTTGGTGGCGAATTCCGCCGCACAGGTATCGACCCGTTTGAACACCGGACGCACACCCAGCGCATGGCGGTAGGCGCGCATCGCGCCGGCATCGGTGCCCAGCAATCTGGCCAGGCGCGCATCGGCAAACCCGCTGCGTTTCAGGGCACGCAGTTCATCCGCGTCCAGGCTTTCCAGCGTGCGGCCCGCCAGTGATTTTTCCTGGCGTATCAGGTCTTCGATCTGCACCAGAAACCACGGGTCGATCTTGCTGTGATTGAACACCTCATCCACGCTCATGCCGAGGCGGAAGGCATCGCCCACCGCCCAGATGCGGTCCGGCCCGGGACTGCCGAGTTCGGCGGCTATCGCCTCGAGGTCGGTATATTTCTCATCCAGCCCGTTTACGCCCACTTCCAGGCCGCGCAGGGCTTTCTGGAACGACTCCTGGAAAGTGCGGCCGATCGCCATCACCTCGCCCACCGATTTCATCTGCGTGGTCAGGCGGGAATTGGCCTGCGGGAATTTTTCGAAAGCGAAACGCGGGATCTTGGTCACCACGTAATCGATGGTCGGCTCGAACGAAGCCGGGGTCGCGCCGCCGGTGATGTCGTTCTTCAACTCGTCCAGCGTGTACCCTACCGCCAGCTTGGCCGCAATTTTGGCGATCGGGAAACCGGTTGCCTTGGAGGCCAGCGCGGATGAGCGCGACACGCGCGGGTTCATCTCGATCACCACCATGCGCCCGTCGTCAGGGTTGATGGCGAACTGCACGTTGGAGCCGCCGGTATCCACGCCGATCTCGCGCAGCACCGCGATCGATGCATCGCGCATGATCTGGTATTCCTTGTCGGTCAGCGTCTGCGCCGGGGCGACCGTGATCGAGTCGCCGGTATGCACACCCATCGGGTCGAGGTTCTCGATCGAACAGATGATGATGCAATTGTCGGCATGGTCGCGCACCACTTCCATCTCGAACTCTTTCCAGCCGAGCAATGATTCCTCGATCAACAATTCCTTGGTCGGCGATGCTTCCAGGCCGCGCTCGCAAATCTCGACGAACTCCTCGCGGTTGTAGGCGATGCCGCCGCCGCTGCCGCCCATCGTGAACGACGGGCGAATCACGGTCGGAAAACCCATCACCTGCTGCACCTGCAGCGCTTCTTCCATGCTGTGCGCAATCGCGGAACGGGCCGAGGCCAGGCCGATCTTGGTCATTGCTTGCTTGAACTTTTCGCGGTCTTCGGCTTTGTCGATCGCATCGCGCGACGCGCCTATCATCTCGACATTATATTTTTCCAGCACGCCGTGCTTGGCCAGATCCAGCGCGCAGTTCAGCGCGGTCTGTCCGCCCATGGTCGGCAGGATCGCGTCCGGCTTCTCCCTGGCGATGATCCTCTCCACCATCTGCCAGGTGATCGGCTCGATATAAGTTGCATCGGCCATGTCAGGATCGGTCATGATCGTGGCCGGGTTCGAGTTCACCAGAATGACGCGATAACCTTCCTCGCGCAGCGCCTTGCAGGCCTGCGCGCCGGAATAGTCGAACTCGCACGCCTGCCCGATGACGATGGGGCCTGCGCCGATGATCAGGATGCTCTTAATGTCGGTTCTTTTAGCCATAATCTTTATGTTGTAGGGTGGGCACGTTTCTGTGCCCACGCTGATGTGAGTTAGGTGCAACCAGACCGCGTGGGCACACAAACGTGCCCACCCTACTAAGCTGTTTTTCCCATCAATCCAATAAATTTATCGAACAATCCATCCACATCGTGCGGGCCCGGGCTGGCTTCGGGATGCCCCTGGAAGCAGAACGCGGGTTTGTCGGTCAGTTCGAAACCCTGCAGCGTGCCGTCGAACAGCGACACATGCGTGACGCGCGCATTCTTCGGCAATGTCGCCGCATCCACCGCAAAGCCGTGGTTCTGGCTGGTGATCATCACACGCCTGGTCTGCGTATCCTGCACCGGATGATTCGCGCCGCGATGGCCGAACTTCATTTTCATGGTCTTCGCGCCCGCAGCCAGACCCATGATCTGGTGCCCGAGGCAGATGCCGAACAGCGGCACGCCCGCCTCGATAAATTTTTTCGTCGCCGCAATCGCGTAATCGCACGGCTCGGGATCACCGGGCCCGTTGGACAGGAACACGCCGTCCGGCTCCATCGCCAGCACATCCTGCGCGGCGGTCTGCGCGGGCACCACGGTGATGCGGCAGCCGCGCTCGGCCAGCATGCGCAGAATGTTGTGCTTCACGCCGAAGTCGTAGGCCACCACATGGAATTTCGTATGTTCGGCCTCCGGATAGCCCACGCCCAGCTCCCACTCGCAATGTGTCCACGAGTACGATTTCGGACAGGTCACCTCTTTGGCCAGATCCATGCCCTCCAGACCGGCAAATCCGCGCGCCGCTTCAAGTGCCGCAACCTCGTCCGTACCGGTCGCGATACAGCCGTTCTGCGCACCTTTCTCGCGCAGGATGCGCGTCAGCTTGCGCGTATCGATCCCGGCGATCGCCACCACGCTGTTGGCTTTCAGATACTCGGGCAACGATTTCGTGCTGCGGAAATTGCTCACCGTCATGGAAAGGTCGCGGATGATCAGGCCGCTGGCGAACACCTGGCGCGATTCCACATCCTCGTGGTTCACCCCGACATTGCCGATGTGAGGACAAGTCAGCGTGACGATCTGCTTGCAATAGGACGGGTCGGTCAGGATTTCCTGGTAGCCGGTCATCGCGGTGTTGAACACCACCTCGCCGACGCTGCTGCCGGAAGCCCCGATGGAAACGCCGCGAAATACCGTACCATCGGCTAATACAAGAATGGCAGGGCTAGTTTGCGACACCGGAGACTCCCAAGACGTATGACATAAAGAAGCGGAACGAACCGTGTGTTCATTCCGCTTTGGATTGGTGCGCATTATAGCCGATAGCAAGGAGGGTATCAAATCCAACCGGTGTGTGCGTTTCTGCACCAAAGCCATTGCAATCTGCGCCCATATGCGATTCGCGACACGCTGCGAATCAAGATGAACTCAAAGCTTCAGTGTGCAACGATGTGCCGACAGCGGTCAGTTTTTCCGTTTCAAATAGGAATGCCAGCCGCCGAAACGGGTAATGTCTTCCGCGCCGGCGACCGCGTATTGCTCGCAGATGAATCCCATGGCCTGCGATCCATCGGCCAGCGTCAGGGTGCCGATGCCGAGCGGTGCCGGGATGCCCGCAACGAACGAACCAAACTCGCGCGCCGCCATTTCCCATACTTCCACCTCGATCGCGCTGCCGGTCTCGCCGTTTGCGGCACGCACCAGGCCCGGCCGCTGCGGCGGTCCGCCGGGCAGCGCATACAGTTTGTAATCGGGGCTGCTCCGGGTTCGTGCGACCAGATGTGCGCCGCGGCTGGTGAGCTGGTGATTGAGCGGCAGGCCATCGAGGTGGGCGCCGCAGACCGCGACACGCACGCGCCCGGGCAGCAATTCCTGCATCTGTGCTTCCGCAGTCGTGATCGCGCCGGCTTCCAGCCGTCCGGCCAGATGCAGCAGCGGGATATCCTGGTGTGCCGCTGCGACCAGTGTGATGCCGAAGGGCAGACCGTTGTCCTGGAATCCGGCAGGCACCGCGATCGCGGCGCAATCGAGCAGGTTCATGAAGTTGGTGTAATAACCGAGATTCGCATTCAGCCGGATCGGGTCGGCCAGCATTTCATCAATGCGATAGATCGTTCCAGCAGTCGGTGTGACCAGGCAATCGATGCTGTCCCATACCAGGCTCGCTTCCTTGCGCAGTTCTTCCAGCCGGTGCATGCCGAGATAGGCATCCGCCGCGGAAAAATTTTTTGCGGCGGCGATAATCTCGCGTACCACGGGATGGATTGCCCCGGGATGGACATCGAAGAAATCGCGGATCGCGGCATAGCGCTCCGCAACCCAGGGGCCTTCATAGAGCAGCCGCGCCGCGTTCAGGAATGGCGAGAAATCGATTTCGACTGCGGTGCCGCCGATCGCACGCAATGCATCGCAACTGCGGGCAAATAATTCAGCGGACTGCCGGTTGCCGAAAAACTGCAATTGCTCGGCGCGCGGGATGCCGAAACGGAAAGTCCCGGCTCGCCCGAAATCGAAACCATGCGTGAGGCTGCGGCGCGAGTACGCGTCCTGTTCGTCGTATCCGGCGGCAACCGACAGCACCGTCGCGGCATCCGCGGTGTTCAGCGAGAAAACGGAAACGCAATCCAGCGAGCGGCACGCGGGGACCACGCCACGATTGGACAACCGGCCGCGCGTCGGTTTCACGCCGACCAGGTTGTTGAATGCGGCCGGCACGCGTCCCGAGCCGGCGGTATCGGTGCCCAGGCTGAAACTGGCCTGGCCGAGCGCCACGGCCACAGCCGAACCGGAACTGGAGCCGCCGGAAACGTACTCGGGATCATAGGCATTGCGGCACGCGCCATGCGGCGAGCGCGTCCCGTTCAGCCCGACCGCGAACTGGTCGAGGTTGGTCTTGCCGACCGGGATCGCGCCCGCGTCGATCAGGCGCTGCACCACAAACGCATGCTGTTGCGGCTGGTATGCAAATTCCGGGCAACCCGCCGTGGTCGGCGCACCGGCCAGGTCGATGTTGTCCTTGATCGCGAACGGAATGCCGTACAGCGGCAGCCCGGCCGGGTCCCGCCCCGACAGCGCGCCGACATGGCCGCGTATCGCGTCCAGGCTCAGGCGGTGTATCCAGACCCGCTGGGGATCGTCGCCGATACGCCGGTGGATTTCTTCCATCACGTCTGCCGGGTTGCGTTCACCGGCGAGATAACGCTGCCGCAAAGTAACAATGTCAAGTTCGTGTTTCATATTATTTTCTCGATACGGCGGATGCCCGGACTGCTGCCCGGAAAATAGCACAGCAGCAAGCTGATGCAGTTTCAACATCGTGCATACGCCCATATGGCGGCCGATTGCCCATCCAATGATTAACTCAAACCAGGATTTATTCCATGGCCGGACTGGCAGAATTGCGGTTTCCTGAATTGCACGCAGCGGGATAATCGATCAGACTGACATGCGCCGACACGATACGCCAACCATCATGGAACCGGACCCATGACTGGCTTTGCCGGCCGACCACCTTGTCGTCACGGACAAACTCGGTGTTGGTGGTCGCGAAGTTCCGGCCAAACGTGGTAATGATCGACCTGAACAGGCTGCGCTTCAGCGCGCCGGTATCGCGCGAACTGCGAAATGCCCTGATCGCATCAATGCCGTACAGGTTTTCCGACGTGCCGAAACGGACAACCGACTGGCTATGCCAGAAACACCGGTCCAGCACGCCCAGGTCGTTGTTCATCAGGGCTGCCTCGTACTGCTCGAACATGCCCCTGACCTCCGCCAGCACATGATCCAGATTGATTTCGGCTGACATGTTCATCGCGCAGCGCTGCTTATCCTGCTGCCGGACAAACCGGATTTCTCGAGCACGCCGGCTGCCCGCAGACAGATATCCTCGCGCCAGGGCGGCGCGATCAGCTGCACGCCCATCGGCAGACCCGATCCGGCCCACAGCGGCGCCACCGCCACCGGCAGGCCGATGAACGATATCGGCTGGGTAAGCAGGCCCATGTTCGGGCGGGTCGGCAATTCGCGATCGCCGATCAGGATATGTTGCTGGCCCAAAAGCGGCGCGGTCACCGGCGTCGCCGGCGCGATCAGCAGGTCGCAATGTTCGAACAGCGCCAGCACCCGTTCGAGGTACCGGCGCCGGTAGCGCTGCGCCCGCTGATACCAGGCTGCCGGGACCAGCGAGCCGGCGATCAGCCGCTCGACGGAATGCGGCTCGAATTCGTCGATGCGTTCGCGCAACGCGTCCAGGTACAGCGCGCCGCTTTCGGACGCGGTGATCAGGTAGGCTGCCGCGCGGGCCTGTGCCGCGCCGGGAATTTCCACCTCGTCATCGGCCTGCAGCGCCTTTGCGGCGGCACGCGAAGCCGAGCGCGCTTCCTCGCCGGCATTGTCATCGAAATATCCGGCGAGCCTCGCAATGCGCAGGCCTTCGATACCGCGCGGCAGTTCGGCAACCGTCGCTTCGACGGGCCGCTGGGCGCAGGCCGGGTCGTGCGGATCGGAACCCTGCATCACGTCGTAGGCCAGCGCCAGGTCGGCGACGGTGGTCGCCAGCGGCCCGAGGTGATCCAGGCTGGCAACGAACGGCAGCGAGCCGGTCCGGGATAAACGGCCATAGGTCGGTTTCAGCCCGAACACGCCGCACAGTGAAGCGGGCACCCTGATCGAACCGTTGGTATCGCTGCCGATGCCGATCGGCACCAGCCCGGCGGCGACGGCGGCCCCGGTACCGCCCGAGGATCCGCCTGCCGAACGGGACAGGTCGCGCGGATTGCGGGTCGATCCGTAGTGGGTATTCTCGGTGGTGAAACCGTAGGCATAGGCATCCATATTCAGCGTGCCCGCCAGCAGCCCGCCTGCACCATGGAGCCGCTCGACCAGCTTGCCGTCGCGGCGCGCGGGCGGGTTGTGCGCATACAGCCTGGCGCCGGCCAGGGTGGTGATTCCCTCCACGTCGAGCAGGTTCTTGACCGCATAAGGAACGGCAGCGAGCGGCAGCATGCTCGCGCCGCGTTGGCGCGCGGCATCCAGCAACCGCGCTTCGGACAGTGCGCGCTCGCCGGTTATTTCGATGAACGCATTCAATGCGGGATTGGCGCGCCGGATCCGTTCCAGGCTGGCCGTCGCAATTTCGCCGGCAGAAATTTCCCCGCGGCCAAAAGCCGAAATGCAATCGGTCGCGGTAAACGGAAAGCTGCTCATAAGCGGAATATGCCGGCCGGATCGATCTCGTCCGGTACCGGTTCGCTTGCGACGATCCGGCTCATGCCGCTGAGCAGCAGGAATTGCTTTCCGGTTTCCGCGCGGCGCGCTTCGTTCAGCTCCAGCCCGTGCAGCGCAAGGGCCGCATCGACGTATTGTGCGAGTTCCGTATTCCTGTCCTTGTCCGTCATGTCCTTTTCCTTCATTTCAGGGCTCCATCAGACTATCGATTTCGCGGCTGCGATCTTCGCAAGCGGCGCTGTCCAGCCGACGATGCCGCCCTGCGCGCGGATCATTTCCAGCGTGGCCTGCTTGAATTGCGGAAAATAGCTTTCCGTCGCGTCTTCGACCAGCAGGCACTCGTAGCCGCGATCGTTCGCCTCGCGCATGGTCGTCTGCACGCAGACTTCGGTCGTCACGCCGCCCAGCAGCAGGTGGGTGATGCCGCGTTCGGACAGGATGCGGCCGAGTCCGGTTGCGTAGAACGCACCCTTGCCGGGTTTCACGATCACCGTTTCGCCGTTCAGCGGCGCGAGTTCCTCGACAAAATCGCTGCCCACTTCGCCGTCGATCAGTATCCTTCCCATAGGCCCCGGATCGCCGATGCGCAGTTTGGGCTCGCCGCGATTCAGTTTCGCCGGCGGGCAATCCGACAGGTCCGCTGCATGCGCCTCCCTGGTGTGGACAACGAGCATCCCCGCCGCCCGGCACCAGTCCAGCAGCCGGCGCGCAACCGCAATGGTCGGCGCAAGCCGCGCGACGTCATTGCCCAGCGTCTCGCCAAACCCGCCGGGCAAAATGAAGTCGCGCTGCATGTCGATCATGATCACCGCGGTATGGCCGGGAGAGAAGCGGTAGGGATAGGGCTGCGCGTCCACTTCCAGCATGTCGGGGGGCTTTACAGGGCTGTTCATGGTGTGGCCTCCGTTGCATCATGACCGCCTGCCATATGGTGCCCCAGCACCCTGACATCGGCCTTGTCCGCGGGCGTCTCGAAAACGATTGCGCCGTCGCTCATCACGACGATGCGGTCGGCCAGTTCGAGCAGTTCGTCCAGGTCTTCGCTGACCAGCAATATTGCCGCCCCTGCGGCGCGTACCGCCAGCAGGCGGGCGTGCGTCTCGGCGACCGCGTTGAAATCAAGCCCGAACACCGGATTGGCGACAATGAGCAGGTCCACCGGGTTCGACAGTTCGCGGGCCAGCACGGCCCGCTGCACATTGCCGCCCGACAGCGTCTGCATCTTCGCATCGATACCGTCGGTCTTGACCCGGAAAGTATCCACATATTGCTGCGCCTGCTGCCGCAGCGCCTGCCAATTGATCAGGCCATGATTGGCCAGCGGCATCCTGTCATAGTTGCGCAGTGCCATATTGTTCGCGACCGACAAACCGGATATGCAGCCATTGCGCAGCGGCTCCTCGGGCAGGCTGTACACCCGGTGGCGCGTGATCTCCGAACGCCGCCCCGAATAGGGCTCGCCGCTGACCCGCACCTGCCCGGCGGATTTCTGGCGCTGGCCGATCAGCACTTCCACCAGCTCCTTCTGGCCGTTCCCTGATACGCCCGCGATGCCGAGTATCTCCCCCGGGCGCACCGCAAGGTTGATGCCCTTCAGCACCGGCAAGCCGTTGTCGCCGAGCGCGCGCAGATTTTCGATCACCAGCCGCGGCGTCCCGCTTGCAATCGCCGGTCGGCTTTCCCGCGTCGCGGTATCGCGGGCGAGCGGACTGCCCACCATCATCTCGGCCATACGCTCGGTCGGGAACGTCGCGACACGCCCGTTGCCGGCGTATCGCCCGCGCCGCAGCACGGTCACGTCGTCGGCATAAGCCGTCACCTCGCGGAACTTGTGGGTGATGATCAGCGCGGTGAGTTCTTTTTTCCGGGTGAGATCCTTCACCAGCCCGAGCACCTCGTCGGCCTCGTCGGGGGTCAGCACCGAGGTCGGTTCGTCCAGTATCAGCAGCCGCCGCCGCAGATACAGCTGCTTGATCAGCTCCACTTTCTGTTTTTCGCCGGCGGCAAGCGCGCCGGCCTGTTTGTCCAGTGCGATTTTGAACGGCAGGGTCGCCATGAATGCGCTGAGGTTTTCGCGTTCCTGGCGCCAGTTCAGTATGGCGGGCAGCGCGCCGCGCGCAAGCACCAGGTTTTCCGCGACCGTCATGCTGGGCACCAGCGTGAAATGCTGGTAAACCATGCCGATGCCGAATTTCGACGCTTCGCGCGGCGTTGGAATGTTGACCTGGCGGTTGTCGATCAGCACTTCGCCGGCGTCGGGGGTGTAGAACCCGACCAGGCATTTGACCAGCGTCGATTTGCCCGCGCCATTCTCGCCCAGCAGCGCGTGAAAACCGCCGGCCGGTATGCTTATTGAAACGTCGTCCAGCGCGACGACATCGCCGAAGCGCTTGCTCAGCCCGACGACTTCGAGATCAAGCGCGCCGGTTTGCGGCTCGATGACGGCCCCGATTAAATTCATTGCTGTATCACCTCCAGGATTGCACTGCTTGTGGCGACCGCGCCGAACACACCGCCCTGCATTTTCACCATGCTCAGCGCCGCCAGATGGTTGCCGTAATCGGTAGCCGCACACCCGTCTTCAACCAGCAGGCACTCGTAGCCGCGATCGTTCGCGTCGCGCATCGTGGTGTGCACGCACACATCAGTGGTGATGCCGGTCAGGATCAGGTTGCGTATTCCGCGGTTGCGCAGGATCAGCTCCAGGTCGGTCGCATAAAACGAACCCTTGCCGGGCTTGTCGATGATGACCTCATGCCGCAGCGGCTGCAGTTCGGGAATGATTTCCCAGCCCGGTTCACCGCGTACCAGCACCCGTCCGCATGGCCCCATATCGCCGATGCCGGCACCAATCTGGCGCGAACGCCAGCGCTTGTTTTCCGGCAGGTCGGTCAGGTCGGGGCGATGGCCTTCCCGGGTATGAATGATCGTATACCCATTTGCGCGCATCGCCTGCAACAGGCTTGCGATCACCGGGATGGGCTTGCGCGTCAGCGAAATATCGTAGCCCATCTTGTCCACATAACCACCCGCACCGCAGAAGTCGGTTTGCATGTCGATGACGACCAGCGCGGTGTTTTGCGGCGCCAGTTTTCCGTCGAATGGCCACAAATAAGGTTCGGCAGTGATATAGCGGCTCATCTGGTCCTCTTGTCGTTCGATTCGTCGCAATGTGCCGATTCCATCGTTCCGGATTTCCATGCTACTGGCGGACCAGGCTCAGCTCGCCCGGCGCGCCGGATATCTTGCGGTTCGGCGCGCAAGTGGCGATCAATATGCCCAGCGTCAGCACATAGGGCGCCGCATTCAGCAGGTAATAGCCGCTGGTGATGCCCATCGCCTGCAGCGCCGGCCCCAGAGCCCCTGCCCCGCCGAACAGCAGAGACGCCCACAGGCAGCGCAGCGGTTCCCAGCGCGCGAAGATCACCAGTGCCACCGCGATGATGCCCTGGCCGGAGGACAGCCCCTCATTCCAGCTGCCCGGGTAATAAAGCGAGAGGAAAGCGCCGCCTGTGCCGGCCAGGAAGCCGCCTATCATGGTCGCCCTGATCCGGACCGGAATGACCTGGTAACCCAATGCGCGAGCAGCGTCTTCGCTGTCACCGACGATGCGCAGTTGCATCCCCCAGCGCGTATGGCGGAACGCAAAATGCAGTGCCACCGCAAGCGCGACACCGGCCAGGAACAGCGGATTGATCTGAAGCGCGGACTGGATCTGCGGCGAACTCGACCAGAAGCCGAACGGGATAGCCGGCAGCACGGGTGCCTGCGGCTGGATCAGCGGCTTGCCGAGGAAGAAAGCGAGCCCGGTGCCGAGCATCATGATGCTGATACCGATCGCGATGTCATTCACGCGCCGCAAGCTGCACAGCACACCGTGCAACAGGCCGAACAGCGCGCCGACGATGCCGGCAGCGACAACGCCCAGCCACGGCGACCCGGTGTACAGCGATGCGCCATAGCCGGACATCGCGCCCATGATCAGCACGCCTTCCAGGCCGAGATTGATGCGCCCGGATTTTTCGGTAATGCATTCACCGAGACTGACAAGCAGGAACGGCGTGCTGACCCTGATCGCACCCGCAAGAATTTCAAGGGGCACGCCCCACCATCCGATCGCAGCGGTCGTTCCTGTCATGTCTGCTCTCCGCCATCTGTTGTTATGGTCGTTGCTATGGCCGCCGTTGTGGAAGCGGCAAGCGCTGCCTCCGGCTGTTTGCGTGCACGGAACCGGCCGGTCAGGGTATCGCTGGTCAGGATCACCACGAACACGATGCCCTGCAGGACCAGAACCGTTGCATCGGGCATATCCAGCCGGCGCTGCAGCATCCCTCCGGCCGCATTGATTCCGCCGAGCAGGATGGCCACCGGAATCACCGCCAGCGGGTTCTGCCGGGCAATGAAGGCGACCAGAATGCCGGCATAACCGTAGCCGGCGACAACCGACGAGTTTGCCGCACCCTGCACCGCGGCGACTTCGATTGCACCCGCCAGGCCGGCCGCAGCACCGCCGGCAGCGGCGGCACCCACGACCCACCGGTTTACCCGCAGACCCGCCATTTGCGAAGCGCGGGGATTTCCGCCCACGGTCTGCAGCGCAAAGCCGATGGTGGTAAACCTGAGGATGAACCAGGCAAACAGCGCGCACAGCGCTCCAATGACCAGGCCGTAATGGACTTCCAGGCCCGGCAGATTGCCGATCATATCGGCGGCACTGATCGGTGCCGTAGAAGGCTTGTTCAGGCTTGCCGGGTCCTTCAGCGGGCCTTCGACGAAAAAATTCAGCAAGGCGATGCCGATGTAGGACAGCAGCAGGCTGCTGATCGTCTCGTTGACGCCGCGGTAGTTGCGCAGCCATCCGGATAGCCCGATCCAGAACGCGCCGACAAGTGCCCCTGCAAGCAGTATGCCGAATTGCGCCAGCAGCGGAGGCAATCCGCCCAGCGCTGCACCGGCAACCGCGGCCCCCAGCGCACCCAGCGCAAGCGCGCCCTCGCCGCCGATGATGACCATCCCCGCCTGGGCAGGAATCGCGACGGCAAGCCCGGTGAGTATCAGCGGCGAGGCGCTCAGCAGGGAGTTCTGCCAGGAAAAGCCCGATCCAAATGCACCTTCATACAACAGGCCGAACACATCGAGCGGGGATTGACCGATCGCAAACACGAATACTGCAAACAACAGCATTGCAACGAAAATCGCTCCCGTTGGAATGAGCATCGCTTCCGCGGCAGGGATGAATTTATTTGGAAGATATTTTGGCATCGTCGCTTGGTCAAGATATGAGTCAGTTGGCGGCAAAGCACTGCAACCACTTCGCCGCCGCCATTTAGATGCTGCCGATTACCCCGGCAACGAGATAATTCATTTGCTCCAGCGCAACGTCCTGCTGACCCTGGCTGACGCCGGCAGCAATCACCACTTTCCCGGTGTTGTCCTTGAGCGGGCCCTTGAAAATGGTAAATTCGCCCTTCATCATCCTGGCCTTTATCGCATCGGCCATTTTCTTGCCCTTGGCGGGGACCGCCGGGCCATACGGACTCATTTTTACGAACCCCTCCTTTAGCCCGCCACGCAGAAAATTGATCATCGGCTTGCCGGCCAGGGTATCTTCCACCAGTATTTTGTAGGGCGTTGCCCAGTTCCACTCCGCGCCCGTCAGGTATCCCTTGGGTGCCAGCGCTGCCTGGTCGGCATGATAACCACAGGAATAGACGCCGCGCTTCTCGGCTGTTTCGACGATGACCTTGGGGCCGTCCACGTGGCAGGTCAGCACATCGCAGCCCTGGTCGATCAGGCCGTTTGCCGCCTCGGCTTCCTTGACCGGCATGGACCAGTCCCCGGTGAAAATCACATGGGTCGTGAACGACGGGTCGACCGACTGCGCACCCAGCGTAAACGAGTTGATGTTGCGCAACACCTGGGGAATGGGTTTGGCCGCGATAAAGCCGATCTTCCTGGTTTTGCTGACATGCGCCGCAACCACACCGCTCAGGTATTCGCACTCGTCAATATATCCGAAGAAGCTGCCGGCATTCTTGGGGTCCTTGTCTGTCCAGAGACCGCCGCAGTGCGCGAACCGGACATTCGGATATTTCTCCGCCATCTTCAGCACGTAAGGATTGAAGTAACCGAACGAGGTCGCAAAAATCAGCTTGGCACCGTCCTGTTCGATCATCGCCTCCATCGTATTCTGGACCTCCATGGTTTCCGGCACTCTTTCGTCTTCGACCACCTTGATGCCCGGCATCTTCTTGATGATCGCGGCAGCTTCCGCATGCGACTGGTTGTAGCCGAAATCATTTCGCGAACCCACATAAATTACCCCGACCGTCATGTTGCTGGCCGCGAATGCACTGCGCCCGCCCAAAGAGAGCAGCGCAGTCGCTGCAGCGGTAGAGCCCATGGTTACCAGGACTTTGCGGCGGTTCAAGTCAATTTTTCTCATGATTAATGTTCTCCTGTGTTTGGTATTGTTCAGAAATGGTATTCAGCACGAATCATCGGTGTCTTGGCGAACGCACCGCTCCCTGCCGGGCCTGACGCGTCATTCCCGAACTTGTTCTTCCAGTATTGGTATTCCAGACCCAGCTTGAACGTGCCCTTCGGGCCGCCGGTCAGCATGCCCACATCGGCCATGATCTGGCCGTCGAAATCGGTTTCCGGCTTGGTGTCCGCACCAAATTCGTCCTTGCCCTTGGAAGCGATGTAATTCATGAAACCCTCGAACGAGAATGCCGACGAACCGATCGGAATACCCCATGCCGCGGTCAGCATCGGATGGGTTTTGTAGCTGTAGCGCGGGATGCTGTAGGTGCCCGGCGGGATTGAGTTGAAGTTCCATCCGGAAGGCGCATTGCTTTCCCACAACTCGAGCAGGCTGACATTCAGGAATCCCGGGACGTCGATCATCACGGTCGGTCCCGCTACCAGCATTCGTTTCTTGGAGTTGTAACCGGTATCGGTCTTGGTATTGGTGTCGAAGCCGAACGTGACGCCGATATCCTTTACGATGCCCAACTTGTACTCCTTGCCGGTTACTTTGCCGATATCCACGGTATTGCGATAGACGATGTAGACTTCCTGCGCCCCGTTTGTGGAACCGATTGCGGAAGGATCCTTGTTATCCGAATAAAGCATATCGACATTGAAAAAGTTGGTGCCGTATTTGTAGCCGCTGACATGCGTCAGGTTGAGAATGTTTTTGCTGATGTCATTGGTTTCGTATGGTTCAGCAAATTTCGTTCCATAACGCCAGCCGATGGAAGTGTCGCTCCATTCCGCCGCATGTCCCAGCATGCTCAATGAAACGCCGATCACCCCCGCGGTTGCAGCCCATCCACGGACACTGCGCTTTGACGGCTGCGCCTGTCCAACGCCTGCACGCCCCTTTAACCTCTTTAACATGTCGTTGCTCCTCGATTATCCAAACGTTATATACAATTGACCTGACAAGTAACCTGCACGATGACCCGTTACGTTGTATACAACAATGTATGCAAATGGTATGCCACCCGGACGGGATTCTTCACTACCCGCTGATTAATATTGGAATATTATTTATGGCAGGGTGCCGGCCAGTTTTAGAATGCGATGCAGGACGGAAGAAATTGCACCCGTTCAGTGCCGGCACACCGCTGGCCGCACCCGAAACGTGCATGCAAATCCATGGCCCCCGCCGACTGGCGGTTTGCTATGATGTTGTCCGGTCGGTGATAAGGGTTACGCTGCACCCGCCTGACTTGCCCGGTGAATTAATGACGCCCATCCAGATGACCACTGAACAGAACAAGAAACACGAAACCAGAACAATCGCGACCAAGGATGTGTACCTGACGCTGCGGGAAATGATACTCAGCTTCGAACTCTATCCCGGCAGCCGCATCACCGAAACAGAATTGGCCGACCTGTTCCAGGTCAGCCGCACGCCCGTCAGGGAAGCCTTGCTCAGGCTCGAAAACGAAGGGTATCTGACAATTCGCCCCAAACAGGGCTGCTTCATCAAACAGATCGATATCGACGAACTGTCCGAGTATTACAAGGTGCGCACCGCACTGGAGAAAGCGGCCATCGAAGATGCCTGCAATCACATGCCCAGGGAAGAACTCGAGCGTTTGCTCAAGATATGGGATCCGGCAAAAAGGCCGAAAAAACTGAGCGCCGGCGCAATGGAAGAGAAAGACGAGTCATTCCACATCGCACTGGCCCTAGGCGGAGGAAATTCCACGCTGGTAAGGTATCTGCAGGACGTGAATGACCATATCAGGATAATCCGGCGCGTGGATTTCCAGGATCCGGAACGGATCCAGCGCACCTTCCAGGAACATCATGAAATACTGCTGGCCATCCTGGACAGGGAAATGGTCAAGGCTCGCGCACTCATGGGCCAGCACATCCAGCGCAGCCAGGATGTTGCAAAAACATTAACACTGACGCAGCTTGCCAGAAAAAAAACGCACGCAAATCGGTTTGCCCCATAGGGCCAGCTTGGTGCAATTGCAAGGCTGCGAATCAGGAAGAAACGGCTTGCAGGTGCAAGTTTCGTTTGTAAATCCGCAGAACCCCTAGGGTTGAGTGTTCAACTCGGGTAGCAGGGAGAGTGCTCTTCTATTGCAGATATTACTCTGCGGTTGATGTTCTTTAGGCGATGTTTGCGTATCTGAAAAATTTCCAGACAAGTTGATTTGAACTGTTAACCCAAGTCAGTCTTAATAATCACACACAACTACATTAATGTGTCGAACGCCACCCTGAACAACGAAACATTGTTGCGATCCAGAATAAGCAAATTTTGATCAACTCGTCGTGGCTCGCTCACATGACGTAACGGTGTTGCTGAATATCGGTGCGGAGTGGTGCAGTCATTCCGCACCAGCGCCAAGGCCGAAATCTTAATGATGCGACTTCGCCATCAACTTGAGTATCTTCAGGTTGATGGCGAGAAAGCGGATGCCCTGCCATATCAGCGAGGTGCGCATGTAGCGGGTGAACCCGGTCGGGGCCGGCGGGTAATAAGCCTGCTGGTAAGGCTCGCGGTTGGTGATCTTGTTCGGCATGTGTTGCTCCTGAATTGTTAAGTGATTGATCCGGGAAGCCGGGATATTAATCGGGGATGCCGGATATCAATCGGGAATAATCGACCAGCCCGGTTTCAGCTTGGCCTGGTAGATGAACGCGTGGTGCAGCAGGTATTTCATCCAGTGGCCCGCCAGACCGATCTCGCCGAAAGTCAGGTCGATGTCGCGGCCGTAATCCGGGTATTTCTCGAAGTCCGGCACGACCGGGTAGACCGTCATCGTGGCCGCGGTGCCCTTGAAGAAATCCGATCCGGTCGAGGCCACGCATGCAGCGCCCATCTCGGCCATCGAAGCGGTATGGGTCGGCTTTTCCGAACCGTTGAGCATGTCGCGGATACTCATCGCAACCGCCTTCGCCATCGCGGCTGAGGGCATCCCGGTCCTGGGCGCGGTCGGGTTGATGGCGGTTCCGTTCGCGCTCTGCATCGGCTTGCTGATCAGGTGCGGCGGCGCAAAAGCGATGCCGACCGCGAAGATATTCCGGTAGCTGGGCGTCTGGTAGGTCTTCGGCCAGTCCCTGGCGCTCCATTCCAGATAGGGGCGCGGGGCGTAATCTGCATCCACCTTCATGAAACCGTTGGGCGCAAACAGCTGGGCGGAGATGTCTTCCCCGGCTTTGTTGTATGCCTTTAGCCCAACCCCGGCGAAGGGCGGGATCAGCATGGAGAAATCGAATTCCAGTTCGTGGAAGGTGCCATCCAGTATTTCGTAATGAATTTTTCCGGCTTCGACCTTGGTCACGTGCGCACGCGTGATCCATTCGATGCCGCGCTCGACCATCAGCGATTCGGCAAAGGTCTTGCCGTTGGTGACATAGCCGCCGCGCTTGATATGCACGCCGCCCATGCCGAAGTCGCCCAGCTCGTATTCATTGCTGAGCCAGACGATGCGTGCCTTGTCGCGCACGCCGGCTTCGCGCAGCACATGATCCACGTTGTAGATATATTCGAACGCGGCGCCCTGGCAGGTGCACATCCCGTGGCCCGTGCCGATGATGATGGTTTTGCGTTCGCCTGCCTTGAGGGCATCGATGACAGTCTGGAGCTTTGCATTGGCTTCCAGTGCGTGGCTTGCGGTGCACACGGATACGGTATGACCGTGTTCCGGGCCCAACCCGGGGGTCGCGCCAAAATTCAGTTTCGGCCCGGTGGCGTTCACCAGGAAATCGTACGTGATGTTTTCCTGCACACCGGCCTTGTCGGCACGGGTGTATTCAACGGTCACGAACGGGGAAGGAGTTTCGGCATTGCCTTCCGGATTGATCGACAGCGCCTTGGCCTGGCGAAAATCCACCCGGGTCTTTTTGTATACCTCGGCGAGATCAAAGGTGACCTCTTCCTCTTTCATCTGCCCGACACCCACCCAGATGTTGGAGGGTATCCAGTTCCATTTTGCATTGGGCGAAACAACCACAACCTCGTGCTGTTTGCCCACCCACTTGTTCAGGTATCTTGCGACGGTATGTCCCGCGATACCCGCACCCAGGATTACTACTCTTGCCATTCACTTCTCCTAATCGAAAATATTCCTAAAAATCCCAATACAAGCCACAGAAAACACAGAGTTCACAGAGAAATCCGTACACTCAGTACTCGGCGCTCATCAATTTTTACATTGGGACAAGGTGCGACTCTTTAACAATCCACATCGGCTTTCCTCTGTGGACTCTGTGTTCTCTGTGGCTAACCAGATTTTTCAGGATTACCGTTACCAGCCGGTCAGCAGCCACAAACCCATGCCCATCAGCGGCCAGGCCAGCCACGGTCCGAACGCAATGCGCAACAACTTGTGTTCCGGAACAAAGCCCACGCCATGCACGAACCCCGCGCAAATACCCAGCATCATCAGCGAGAGCATGCCGTGGCCGGCTTCTCCCAGTGCCCGCGGATAAGCGAGCACCATCCCGGCCAGGACCATCGCCGTCAGCAGCGACACCATGCGCGGCAACACCGCATATGCGCCGCCGTGCGGGACAGGGTCCGGGGTTTGTTTAAGACTCATCCTTCGCCGCACAGGCTTTTGCATCGCACATCATGGTGTTGACGATAGCCAGCAATACGGCCATCGAAACTCCCAGCATCCAGGCGAAATACCACATGATTGATTTCCTTTCTTAGGGCGTGTTAACGCCAATTTCGCGTCTGCGACGAGGGCGGTTTGGGATGCCATCCGCGAAGCAAGACGCGCTGTAGTGCAAGCCACTATGAGCGGCTTGCGACAAAGGAGGGCGCCCAAACCGCCCTCGTCCCAAAGGGTTGCTGCAGGAAGACAGCAACTGCTGTGTTGCTCGTTTTGCTAATGGAATGACCATTTGCTGCGACTCGCGCCTTGCATTTACTGCCTTCCTGCAGCAACGCAGGCGTGAAATTGACGTTAGCACGCCCTAGTAAGCCGACTTGTCGTTGGCGTTGATGTATGCTTCGGTGACCTTGCCGGACATCATCTTGTATGCCCAACCGGTATAGACGATGATCAGCGGCAGGAAGATCACCGTCGCGCCCAGCATCAGACCCAGCGTCAGTTGGGAGGATACGCTGTCCCACACCGTCAGGCTGGAACGCGGATCGGAACTGGATGGCATGATGAACGGAAACAGCGAAACCCCTGCGGTGCCGATGATCCCCAGCATGCCCAGCGACGAACTGACGAACGCGGTCAGCGGCTTGTTGAACCAGGCCGCCGCCATCGCCAGCAAACCGCCCAGAAAGCCGATGGCCGGGACCAGCTTGGTCAGCGGATAAGTGCTGTAATTGTTCAGCCAGGCACCGGCCTCGGTGATCACGGTCTTGTCCAGCGGATTAGGCAAGGCATTGCCGTCGATCACACTGGTGATCACAAAACCATGGATGCTGGTGGCCAGCCAGATCCCGGCAGCCGCAAACGTGACCAGCGTGAGCAGGCCGAACATCAGCGAGGCGGTGCGCACGCGGCGATACACGTCACCTTCGGTACGGATCATCAGATAGTTCGCACCGTGTGCGGTGATCATTGCCGTGCTGACCACGCCGGTAAGCAGTGCGAAGGGATTGAGCAGTCCCCAGAACGTGCCGGTGTAGTACGAACGGAGCGTATCGTCGAAATGGAACGGCACGCCCTGCAGCAGGTTGCCGAATGCCACGCCGAAGATCAGCGGCGGCACGAAACCGCCGACAAACAGGCCCCAATCCCAGGTCCTGCGCCAGTTCGGATTCTCTATCTTGCTGCGGTAGTCGAAGCCGACCGGACGGAAGAACAGCGCCCACAGCACCGCCAGCATCGCCCAGTAGAAACCGGAGAACGCGGTGGCGTAGACCAGCGGCCAGGCAGCGAAGATCGCGCCGCCGGCGGTGATGAACCACACCTGGTTACCGTCCCAGTGCGGGCCGACCGTGTTGATCAGGACGCGACGCTCCATGTCGTTCCTGGCGGCGAACGGCAACAGCGTGCCGACGCCCATGTCGTGTCCGTCCATGATGGCGAAGCCGAGCAGCAATGCCCCCACCAGCAGCCACCAGATGATTTTCAGTGTTTCATAGTCCAGCATGGTTATCTCCTCGTTCAGATAGTGGCGGTGGCGGTTTGCTCGGAATGGTAGCGGCCGGTACCCAGGCTGCTTGGCCCTTTGCGCGCGAATTTCACCATCAGGTACATCTCGATGACGAGCAAGCCGGTGTAGAACACGACGAAGCCGGTGAGCGATCCGTACAGGCTGCCGACCGACAGACTGGAAACCGACAGGTGAGTGGGCAGCACGCCGTAGATGGTCCACGGCTGGCGTCCGTACTCGGCCACGAACCAGCCGAGCTCGGCGGCGATCCACGGCATCGGGATGAACCACATCGCCCAGCGCAACAGCCAGCGCTGCTTGAGGAAAGTGCCGCGCACCGTGTGATACAGCGACAAGCCGAGCAACAGCGCAAACATGAAGCCCAGGCCCACCATCACGCGGAACGACCAGAACATCGGCGCGACGCGCGGTACGGTGCTGTCCACCGCCTGCTGGATCATCTCCGGCGTGGCCTGCGCGACATTCTCGGTATATTTCTTCAACAATAGACCGAAGCCCAGGTCAGCCTTGTGCGCATCAAATTGCTTCTTGGCTGCAGTATCATTCTTGTCCCTGCGCAGTGCCTCCATCGCGCCCACGGCGATGATGCCGGATTCGATACGTGCGCGGTTCTTCTCCTTGATCTCGGCGATGCCGGGGATTTCCTTGGTGAAACTGCGCGTGCCGATGATGCCCATCAGGTAAGGGATCTTCACCTCAAAGTCGTTGCTTTGCGTCTTCTCGTTGGGCAGGGCGAACAATGTCAGCGCAGCCGGCGCGGGTTCGGTGTGCCACATCGCCTCCATTGCGGCTAGCTTGGTCTGCTGCGATGCCGAGACGGTGTAGCCCGACTCGTCGCCGAGCACGATCACCGACAGCGCGGAGGCAAAACCGAACGCCGCGGCGATGCGGAAAGAACGGCGCGCAAATTCCAGATCGCGACCTTTCAGGATGTACCACGACGAAATGCCGAGCACGAAGACCGATGCCGTGACATAACCGGCGGATACGGTGTGCACGAACTTGGCCTGCGCGGTCGGGTTGAAGATCACCGTCCAGAAGTTGGTCAGTTCCATGCGCATCGTGGTGTATGAAAATTGCGCACCGACCGGATCCTGCATCCAGCCGTTGGCGATCAGTATCCACAGCGCGGACAGATTGGAACCGATCGCGGTGAGCACCGTGACCATGAAGTGCTGGCGCTTGCTCAAACGATCCCAGCCGAAGAAGAACAGGCCGACAAAGGTCGATTCCAGGAAGAACGCCATCAATCCTTCGATCGCCAGCGGCGCGCCGAAGATGTCGCCGACATAATGCGAGTAATACGCCCAGTTGGTGCCGAACTGGAATTCCATGGTGAGCCCGGTGGTGACGCCGAGCGCAAAGTTGATGCCGAACAGCTTGCCCCAGAAGCGGGTCATATCTTTGTAGATTTTCTGCCCCGTGATCAGGTATGAGCCTTCCATGATGACCAGCAGGAAAGTCATACCCAGTGTCAGCGGAACGAACAGGAAGTGATACAACGCGGTGACCGCGAATTGCAACCTCGACAGGTCGACCAGTTCGGTGCTAATCATGCATTCTCCTCATGGATTGGTTGGGTTGTTGTTCGTTGTGTTTCTGTGCGTTACGTTTTTGTTCAGGGGGTGCAGAATCGCGTTGCTCACCTGGTCCGGTGTCAAGCTGCTGTCGCCTGGCCCGCTGAAAAACAGCCACCAGATCGCCAGCAAGCCAAGCAGCTTGATGGCGGTCACGATGGCGATTTTTCTTGTCAGTGGGTGGTTGGATAAAACCTTCATCTGCATTCCGCGGTTCTGTACTTTTGCTCTATATGCAGTATGCGTGCCAGCTTTCTCGGCGAGATTTAATTTATTGTTATAAAAGGAAATATAATTTTCACGCGATTTTCTTCGCAGAACCCGCGAAGTGCGCTCATGTCATAAATGGCGGTCAAATTTGCTAGAATGCCTATCTATACTGTCATTTTTGTCAGGGATTTGATGACCGATACCGCATTAGCCGAATTGCTGTCCTACCTCGATACGCTGCCCGAGCCGCGCATCGTGCTGGATCGCAATTACACCATCCTCGGCGCCAACCGCGCCTACCTCGACCATTACCATGCGGGCGATGCACCGGTGGCCGGGCGGCTTTGCCATGAAGTTTCGCACCGCTTCAGCCGTCCCTGCGACGAGGAAGGCGAATCCTGTCCGCTGAAGACCAGCCTGGAAAGCGGCCAGCCACAGCGCGTGCTGCACATCCACCACACCCCGCGCGGCGACGAGCATGTGGACGTGGAACTGACGCCGATCCGCAATGCGACAGGCGAGATTGAGTATTTCGTCGAGATGATCCACACCGTGCGCAGTGCCAGCGCCACTGCTGAAGGTACACTGGTCGGACGTTCGCCGGCCTTCAAGCACATGCTGCACCAAGTCACGCGTGCCGCACCTTCGCAGGCGGATGTGCTGCTGCTGGGCGAGTCCGGCACCGGCAAGGAACTGGTGGCACATGCAGTTCACCATGCCAGCCAGCGGACCGAAGGGCCATTCGTCGCGGTGGACTGTTCCAGCCTGCCGGAAAACCTGTTCGAAAGCGAACTGTTCGGCTACGAAAAGGGGGCGTTCAGCGGTGCCGGCCAGCGCAAGCTGGGGCTGGTCGAAGCGGCAAACGGCGGCACATTGTTCCTCGACGAAGTCGGCGACATCCCGCTCGGCATGCAGGTAAAACTGTTGCGCCTGCTGGAGACCGGCACCTACCGCCGTGTCGGCGGTATCGAGCCACTGCGTGCCGATTTCCGCCTGGTCGCGGCAACGCACCGCGACCTGAAGCAGATGGTTGCCGACGGAGCTTTCCGCCGCGACCTGTATTACCGCATCAGCACCTTCCCTATCCTGCTGCCACCGTTGCGCGAACGGATAGAAGACCTGCAGCTGCTGATCGAAACACTGCTCAAGCGCTTCAGCCACGGACGCAAGCTGACCATCCATCCCGCTGCACTATTGTGCCTGTCCGGATACGATTTCCCGGGGAATATCCGCGAGCTGCGCAACCTGCTCGAACGCGCGAGTTTATTGGCCGATGGTGAGGTATTGTTGCCCATGCACTTTCCGGATCCCTGCGAAGAAAAGGAAACGGCTGTGGGTTCCGGCAAGGGGGTCAGCGAAATCATGACGCTGGAGGAAATGGAGCGCGGCTATCTGGGATGGCAGTTGCGCCATTCGGGGTTGGGACGCAAGGAACTGGCCGAGCGCCTTGGAATAAGCGAGCGCACCCTGTTCAGGAAGCTGGGCAAAGTCGCCGCCTGAGGGACGGCAACTTTTCCAGCCTGGTTTTATAATCACGAACGAACAAATTAAAACTTTATCCGCATTGCCAAAATGATCAAACATTCCTATGACGTAGAAGAAGCAAATTTCGATGAACTGGTCGTGGCGCGTTCCCATGACGTGCCGGTGTTGCTGGATATCGGCGCGGATTGGTGCAGCCCGTGCCGCGTGCTGGGGCCGATGCTGGAAAAACTGGCCCAGGAATACGACGGCAAGTTCGTGCTGGCCAAGGTGGATGCCGACGAGAACATGCGCATCGCCGGACGGCACAAGGTACGCGGCTTCCCGACGGTGATCGCCTACAGCCAAGGGCAGGAGACCGCCCGCTTTCACAGCGCGCAGCCGCTGCACTTCCTGCGCAGTTTTATCGACAAGCTTGTTGAACATCACGCCTCGGTCGACCCGAAAACTGCGCTCCAAGCGAATTGATTGTGTCAACGCGGCAGACACGAACTGACCGTCTCTGCCATCGCGCCGGTCGCTATCAGTCACAATCCACGGCCGTGTGTGTGAAGACCATAATAAATGCAGCGCTTATTTTGATTACCGGATATGTTTGAAGTCATTGTGTTGGCTGTTGCGCTGAGCATGGATGCATTTGCCGTTTCCATCGGGCTGGGGTCCAAGGAAAATACCCGCGGACTGGGAATCAAGGCGGGTATGTTCTTCGGTGCTTTTCAGGCATTGATGCCCTTCATCGGCTATCTGGGAGGCAAGGGAGTCCTGGGCTGGGTCGATGCCTACGCCCACTGGATCGCATTCGGATTGCTGGTGCTGGTCGGCGCGAAGATGATCTACGAAGGCATGCACGAAGGCATAGAAGAACACATCGCTGCGATCACCAATAAAATGATGCTGCTGCTGGCCATCGCGACCAGTATCGATGCGATGGCCGCCGGCTTCAGCCTGACACTGCTCGACATCAATGTCTACCTGGCCTGCCTGATCATCGGTGTGACAACATTCGCATTCAGCTGGGTTGGCGTGCAGATAGGAAAACGCAGCGGCACTTGGCTGGAAAGCAAGGCGGAGATCTTCGGCGGGGTGGTATTGATCCTGATCGGGATCAAGATGCTGTTTGTTTAGTTTTGCCGGCATCTTACGCCGGCGCTGTTCAGCTACGGCATGTGCAACTAACGATAAGCCAAACCACTTCAGAAAACCGGCTCACCCTTACGATGAACCTCCGGGTTCTTCGTCACACTGCTTGCAGCAGCTTTTCTGATTCCCCGCAGCTACGCCCGATACGCGGGCATTACTTGTTTTTGCCCGATGAACCAAATCGACCCGCGGCAGAAGTCAAAGCCGAGGTCAGCGAGGCCGACTGACCGAGGACAGCCATCAGAACCCATAGTGCACAGGCGAGTATTGCAACAATAAACACCCAGTTGTAGATATTGTGCAGCGCGGCATTCATCATCGGATTCAGTATCAACAGCGCGACCGTATAGGCTATTGAAACAACAATCAGGCTCACCACCGGCAAAATCAAATGCTGCAGGAAAGACCAGCGTCCGCCGTGTTGCTGCAATGCAATGGTCGAACGCTGACCCAGCATCCAGAAAGCCCCCAACGCGGCGCCATAACCCAGGAACCGTACCAGGTGTGAAGCGTTAAGCTTTCCGCCAAAGACGGATGTCTTGATGAACAACTCCATGCTGCCGATCGCCGCGGCCAATATCAGCGCGACCACAATCACGGCAATATAGCGTACTGCCCAGTTCCAGCCTGTGTCTGTTTGCGTGTCGTTTGTCATTTTTCATTGTCCCTGTCGGTTGAATGAACTTCTACGTTGGCGCTCACTTCAAGCCAAGCACGTCCTGCATGTCGTACATCCCTGCCGGATGTTCTTTGAGGAAACGCGCGGCGCGCAGCGCGCCCAATGCAAAGGTGGCGCGGCTGCTGGCCTTGTGGGTGATCTCGATGCGCTCGCCGGTCCCCGCGAACAGGACGGTGTGATCGCCGACAATGTCGCCGCCGCGCACCGTGGCAAAACCGATGGTGGACGGATCGCGCTCGCCCGTGACACCTTCGCGTCCGTACACGGCGCATTTTTCCAGATCGCGCCCCAGGGTTTTCGCGATCACTTCACCCATGCCCAGCGCGGTACCTGACGGCGCATCCACCTTGTGGCGGTGATGCGCCTCAATGATCTCGATGTCGTAACCTTGCGCCAATACACGCGATGCTGTTTCCAGCAGCTTGAACACCAGGTTCACACCCACGCTCATGTTGGGCGCGAACACGATGCCGATGTGCTGGGCGGCAGCACCGAGCTGCGCTTTTTGCTGGGCGTTAAATCCGGTGGTGCCGATCACCATGTTCACGCCGAGTTTCCGGCAGATTTCGAGGTGATGCAGCGTGCCTTCGGGGCGGGTGAAATCGATCAACACGTCCGCACCCTGCAGCACTGCCTCCACATCCGCGCTGACTTTGACACCGCAAGCCATCCCGAACATTTCCCCGGCATCCTTGCCCAGCATCGCGCTGCTGCCGTGTTCCAGCGCGGCGTGCAGCACCAGATCATCGGACTGAAAAACGTTTTCCAGCAGGATGCGGCCCATCCGCCCGCTGCTGCCGGCAATGGCGATCTTGATCCTGTTCATGCTCTAGCCTTTCGCATGCTCATCTGCTTTCGCCGGCGCAGCCCCGGCAGGGGCGCTGCCATCGACGATGCGCACCAGCTTGTCGCCCTCGAAATACAGCGTCATTCTTTGTTTGTCGACGATTTTTCTGGCATGTTCATAGCGATACACGTAGTCCCAGCGGTTCTGGTGGAACACATCCTGGATCAACGGGGTGCCCATTACAAAAAGTACCTGCGGCTTGGTCATGCCGACCTTCAGATTCTCGCGCATCGCCGGAGTCACGAAATTCCCCTGACGGATGTCCATCTTGTAGGGTGTTAACAGGGGTATGTAGAAGCTGGTGCACGACGACAGCAGCAGGGAAAGAACGATGATCTTAATACGCATGACATTCCTAATCGATATTCAAAGCCGCCGTATGATACCTCAAGCGGACATACCCAGCATCTCTGCCGCATGTTTGCGCGTCGTCTCGGTGATCTTCACGCCACCCAGCATGCGCGCGATCTCCTCGACGCGCTGTTTGCCATCGAGCAGGCTGATGCGGCTCAGCGTGACGCCATTTTCCACCGCCTTGCTCACCTGCCACTGCCGGTCTGCCGCTGCGGCGACCTGCGGCAGATGGGTGACGCACAGCACCTGGTAATCCTTGCCCAACTTCTTAAGCAAATTCCCGACGATTTCGGCAACGCGACCGCCGATGCCGCTATCCACCTCGTCGAAGATCAGCGTCGGCACACTGGCCAACTGGGAAGTGGCCACCTGGATCGCCAGACTGATGCGCGACAACTCCCCGCCGGATGCGACCCTGGCCAGACTGCGCGGCGGCACGCCGGGGTTGGCGGCAACCTGGAATTCGATGGTTTCCATGCCGTATGCGCCCCCCTCGGCCAGCGGCTGCAATGACACCGCAAAGCTGCCTCCCTGCATCGCCAATGCCTGCATCGATTCGGTGATTTCCCGCGCCAGCTTGACGGCCGCCTTGCTGCGGGCTGCGGTCAGTTTTTTTGCCGACGCAAGATAGTTCTGCCTTGCGGATTCTTCCTGCTGTGCCAATTCCGCAACATCGGCATCGCCGCCCAGCTCGTCCAGCCGCGTCACGATGCCCTGCAATGCTTCACCCAAACGCTCGGGGGCCACACGATATTTGCGCGCCGTATCCAGCACGGTCTGGATGCGCTGCTCCAGTTCGTGCAAACGCTGCGGGTCGGTGTCCATGCGCTGCTGGTAATGGCGCAACGCATACACGGCCTCCTGCAATTCCGCCTGGGCGCTTTCCAGCATCTGCAGCGTCTCGCCCAGGCTGGCATCGTGCTCCATGCCCTCGCGCAAGCGCACCGTCAACGCGTTGAGTTGCGCAATGCACGCGTTATCCGCTTCGCTCAGTGTCTCGATGCCGAACGCCGCGGTTTCCAGCAGGCTCGCCGCATGGGCCAGCCGCGCATAATCCTCCTGCAGCGCATTCCAGTCAGACGCCTCAAACGCCAAGCCGTCCAGCTCGCTGCGCTGAAACTGCAGCAGCTCGCGCTCGGCGGCCACGGCATCGGCATTCTCGCTCAGGGCGATGCGGCGGCGGCGCAATGCCTGCCAATCGTGGTAAAGGCCGGCGATCTGCTCCGCAGCACCGGTCATGCCGGCATATCCATCCAGCAACACGCGCTGGGCATCGGGTCGCAGCAGCGATTGGTGCGCGTTCTGGCCGTGTATATCCAGCAACTGATCACTCACTTCACGCATCTGCTGCAAAGGGGCGGCCCGCCCGTTGATAAAGCCGCGCGAACGTCCGCCGGCATCCAGTACCCGGCGCAACAGACACACGCCCGCATCGCCTTCCAGCTCCTGTTCGCTCAGCCAGGCCTGCACGTGCGGCAACCCGGCAATATCGAATTCGGCGGTGATCTCGGCTCGCTCGCAACCGTTGCGCACCATGGCCGCATCGCCCCGCTCGCCGAGCGCCAGCGACAGTGCGTCGATCAGGATGGATTTGCCCGCACCGGTCTCGCCGGTCAGGACGGTAAATCCGGGAGAAAAATCCAGTTCCAGCGAGGAAACGATCACAAAATCGCGGATGCCCAGGAATTTCAGCATGGATCAGGAAATTTCAGCATGGGCAGGGAATTCCAACATTTACAGTGTCTGGTTCCACAGCAGCTTCTCGCGCAGCGTGTGGTAATAGCTGTGCCCGGCCGGATGAAGCAGGCAGGCGGTGTCGGGATGGCGCGTGACGATGATCTTGTCGTGCAGCTGCAATTCATAACTGGAGTGGCTGTCGAAGCGCACGCTCATATCGCCGGTACGATGCAACAGTATCTCGATCTCCGACGAGCTCTTCACCACCAGCGGCCGGTTGCTCAGGGTGTGCGGACACACCGGAACCAGTTCCAGCACGTCCAGACCGGGATGCAGGATCGGTCCGCCCGATGACATCGCATAAGCGGTGGAACCGGTGGGCGTCGCAATAATCAACCCGTCGGCGCGCTGGTTGTACAGGTATTCGTTGTCGATACGCACTTCGAACTCGATCATGCTGCCGATATTGTTGCGGTGCACCACCACCTCGTTGAACGCCGAGGCACTGAATATTTCCACATCGTCGCGCAACACCCGCGCAGAAATCAACAGGCGCTGCTCGGTGATGAACTTGCCCTCCAGCATTGCGGCAATGCTGTCCTGCATGTTATCCAGCGAGAGATCGGTCAGGAACCCGAGCCGTCCCTGATTCACCCCGACCAGCGGAATATTGCACGGCGACAAGGTGCGCGCGATATTCAGCATGGTGCCGTCGCCGCCCAGCACGATCGCCAGGTCCACCGCCCGCCCCATCTCGTCCAGGGTCATCGCCTGGTAGGGGCTGTCCTTAAGATGCCCGGCCGTCAGGTTGTCCACCACCACGGTCAGCCCCCGGGATGTCAGGAATTCGGCCAGACGCAGCAACGGCACCGCGATTTCCGGAGCATTGTGTTTGCCGATCAGCGCGACATTCTTGAAGGGAAATTTCATGGCAGCGATTAAACCACATCGCCCCTGCAATGACAAAGCTGCACAGGCGTTTGCCGGATTGGTGAAAAGGCAGACAACTCGCTGCCCAATCTGGCAGATCGCCGCGAACCGGTTATCAAGCTGCGCTTAGTTGTAAGATATTGTTGTTACTGGATATTACTGTTGCATGAGGCAAATAACATGTTCATAATGATCAAGTTGCATGGCTTTTTGAGTGCAACCAATCCGCTCGACCAATCCGCTCGACCAATCCGCTCGACCAGTCAGATTGATGTCCTGACTGCTGGAACTGAAAGCAAGACGGTACAGCAAGTGAAGCTAAAGGCTTAAAGAATGAATTCAAAGTCATTCCTCACCCACCTGAAGGCTGTCCGGCATACACCCGCCGGCATCGCGCTGCTATACGCCGCCCTGGCCGCGCTGTGGATCGCATTGTCCGGATACCTCCTGACCATTACCGTCACCGACCCGCTACTGCAAAACCGCATCGAACTCGCCAAGGGGCTGGCATTTGTGGTCGCCACCGGCACCCTGCTCTATATACTGCTGAAGGGATGGAACAAATACTCGGGAAACGCAACGCCGGTTTCGGCCAGCGACATTGCCAAACCGAACATCCTGCTATTGCTGTTGACACTGATCCTGCTGGTCCTGGTCGTCCCCGCGATGGTTGTGACCATCTACGAATTGCGTGTTGCGGCAAGAGAAGACAGCGCTTATCAAAATCTGGGGGCAATAGCAGAACTCAAGGGTCGCCAGATCGAACAGTGGCTGGCCGAACGCGGCAGCGATGCACAGGGGCTGGCTGAAAACACCGGCTTCGCCGCGCAGCTGGAAGATTTCCAGTCAAGCGCGCCCAAAGCCATACCGAACCGCGCCATCTCCGCCGAGCTCAGGTCGATGCAGACCAACCATGGTTTCGACACCATCCTGCTATTCGCTCCCGATGGCCGTTTGCTGTCCGCACTGGGCAGCGACACGGACAAACCGCCCGAGAACCTGATGCGCCAGGCGTTGAGCGAAGGCAAGGTCATATTCAGCGACCTCTACCAATATCAGCCGGGCAACTCACACATCCACCTGGACTGGTTCGTGCCCATCATCGCGACCGGCCTGCACGGCAAACGCACGGCCGGCCTTGCCGTGCTGCGTACCCTGCCGGGGAATTTTCTTTACCCATTGATACAAACCTGGCCGGGAAAAAGCAGCAGCGGCGAAACCCTGCTGGTACGATCCGCTGGCAATGGTGTGCAGTTCCTCAACGATTTGCGCTTTCACAAGAAATCCGCTCTAACCATTTACGGCAAGCTGGCCAACCCGGACCTGCCCGCCGCCATCGCCATCCGTGCGAACAAGCCCGGAACGACATCGGGAACGGATTACCGCGGAATACCGGTACTGGCAGCCTACCGGCCGGTCGCGGGAACGAGCTGGCAGCTTATTGCCAAGCAGGACCAAAGCGAAGTCCTGCAGCCGGTAAGGGACCTGATGTACTGGGTCAGCGGGATCGGTGCCGCGGCGGTTTTCATTATCCTGGTGTTGCTGCTGATGTTCCTGCGCCAGCAACAACGCATGCACCAAATCGCATTGCTGGCCCGCTCGTCGGCGTCGCTCAGGGAAAACAACGAATTGCTGCGGCTGTTTATCGAGCATGCGCCTGCCGCGATCGCAATGTTTGACCGCGAAATGCGCTATCTGGGCTTCAGCAAACGCTGGATCAAGGATTATCGGCTGGACGGGATTGAAATCCTGGGTCGATCCCACTACGAGGTTTTTCCGCAAATTCCGGAACGCTGGAAAGCGCTGCATGCCCGCGCGATGAAGGGCGAGGTGTTGAGCAGCGACGGTGACTGTTTCGAAATGGCGGACGGAACCACCGCCTGGCTAAAGTGGGAGATCAGGCCATGGGCGGCAGATGCCGGCAAAACCGGCGGCATCGTGATTTTTTCAGAGGACATCACCGAGCGCAAACGCGCCGAGCAATCGCTTCTGAAGCTGAAGCAGGCGGTGGAACAAAGCCCGAGCTCGATCGTGATCACCGACCTCAACGCGAATATCGAGTACGCCAATCCGGCCTTTGTCCGCGAAAGCGGCTACAGCCTTGATGAATTCCTCGGCAGCAACCCGCGCCTGCTGCATTCCGGCAAGACCCCGAAGGCGGCTTATGACGATTTGTGGTTGAACCTGGCGAGCGAAAAAACCTGGAAAGGCGAATTTATCAACCGGCGCAAGGACGGCAGCGAATACATCGAGTCGGCGATCATCTCGCCGGTGTTCCAGCCCGATGGACGAATGACGCACTTTCTGGCCGTAAAGGAGAACATCACCGAGCGCAAGCAGGCGGAAGCAGAACTGATGGCCAGCAAGGCAAGTCTGGATGCCGCTCTGGACAGCATGAGCGATGCCGTGTTCATTACTGACAGCGATGGCCGATTGATCCAATTCAATGATGCCTGCGCTGCTTTCCACAAATTCAAAAGCAAGGAAGCATGCCCGAAATCACTGGATGAGTATTACAAGATACTGGAAAAATATTCACCCGACGGCGAACTGTTAGCAAAGGCGCAGTGGGCAGTGCCGCGAGCGTTGCGCGGTGAAAGTGCGGCCAATGCCGAATTTACCCTGAAGCGCAAGGATAGCGGTGAAACCTGGATCGGGAGTTACAACTATGCGCCGATCCGCGACCGGGATGGCAGGGTCACCGGATCGGTGGTCGCAGCGCGCGACATCACCGCACGCAAGTCTGCCGAAGCAAAAATCCTTCGGCTGACCCAGCTCTATGCCTCATTGAGCCAGTGCAACCAGGCCATCGTGCACTGTACCAGTGCGGAGGAGCTGTTCTCGCAAGTCTGCCATGACTCAGTCCGCTTCGGCGGCATGAAGATGGTCTGGATCGGCATGGTGGACAAGACCGACAAACAGGTCAGGCCGGTTGCGGCTTACGGCGACATCACGGAACTTCTGGACGGCATCCATATTTCAGTGGACGGGAATGAAGCGGCAGGGCGCGGACCGGTCGGCATCGCGATACGAGAAAACCGCCCTTACTGGTGCCAGGACTATGAGCAGGATTCGAACCTCGATCCATGGCGGGACCGTGGCATGCAATTCGGCGTGAAGAGCCTGGCCGCACTGCCGTTGCGGCTTAACGGCACGCCCGTGGGCAACATCAACTTCTATTCGAGCACGCTCAATGCATTCGACGACGAAGCATGCGAGCTGTTGACTGAAATGGCGACAGACATCAGTTTTGCGCTGGACAACTTCGACCGCGAAGCCGAACGCAGGAAAGCGGAGGCACTGCTGAAGAAAAACGAGGCCCTGCTCAGCGAGGTGGGCAGAATAGCAACGGTGGGCGGCTGGGAATTCGATACCCGGACGGGTGAGGGAACCTGGACGCAGGAGGTGGCGCGGATTCATGACATGGATCCTGAAGCGCATACCAGCCGTGATATCGCACTCGATTTTTACCAGGGCGAATCCAGACAGAAGATCGGGGCGGCAATCGCGGCGGCAAGTGCCGACGGCACACCCTACGACCTGGAGCTGGAAATGGTAACCGCCAAGGGCAATCGCAAATGGGTCAGGACCATTGCCGTGGCCGACAAGGAAGGTGACAAAGTCGTCAGGTTGAGGGGCACATTTCAGGACATCACCAAGCTCAAACAGAGCGAGCGGGAAATGATATTCAAGAACACGCTACTCGAAACACAGCAGGAAGCCTCACTTGATGCGATCCTGATCGTCAACGAGAACGGAAAGATCCTTTCCTACAACCAGAATTTCATCGAAATGTGGCATCTCCCGCCGGAACTCGTCAGCGCGCGTGAGGATGGGCCGGTATTACAGGCCGTCACCGACCAGGTCGAGAATCCGGAAGCTTTTTATGCCCGCGTTCAACACCTGTTCGCGCACCCGGAAGAGAAAAGCAGCGAGGAAATAAAACTGAAAGACAGGCGGATCATCGAACGGTATACCTCGCCAATCGCCGGGTCGGATGGTCAGCATTTCGGAATCGTCGCATATTTTCGCGATATCAGCGAACGCAAACATGCGGAGCAGGAACTCCTCGATTCTGAGCAACGCTTTCGCGGCCTGGTCGAGCAGTCCCTCGCCGGCATCTATATCATCCAGGACGGCAAGTTCGTCTACCTGAACAAGCGTGGTGCCGAAATCATCGGATATGAATCAGCTGAAGACATGATCGGTCAGGACCCTTTGCAATATACCTACGAAGAGGAACGCGTCAGGGTTGCGGAGTTCATGCGCAAGCTCTTTCAGCGGGAGCTTCAGTCCGTTGCAATTGATTTCAAGGCCACACACAAAAATGGTTCTTTGATCGATGTGGGTTTGAACGCGTCCCTCGCAACCTATCATGGACTGCCGGCGATGATAGGCCTGATCCAGGACATCTCGGAGAAGAAGCGTGCCGAAGAACAGATCCTGGGCTATATCTCCCAGCTCAAGGACACCTTCATGAGCACGGTACAACTGGCGACGAGCCTTGGCGAAATGCGCGATCCCTATACCGCCGGTCACGAACGGCGGGTCTCCGAGATCGCCGTGGCCATCGCCACCGAAATGGGCTTGGGCGAGCAGCGCATTGAAGGAATCAAGGTCGCGGGTTTCCTTCACGATATCGGCAAGATCAGCCTCCCGGCAGAGATCCTGGTCAAGCCCGGACGGCTCACCGCAACCGAATACGCGCTGGTGCAGGGACATGCACAGGCAAGCTTTGACGTGTTGAAGCAAGTGGAATTTCCGTGGCCGGTTGCAACCATCGCGCTACAGCATCACGAGCGCCTGGACGGCAGCGGCTACCCGAACGGGCTGAAGGGCGGCGAGATTCTGCTGGAGTCGCGCATCATGGCGGTGGCCGACGTGGTCGAGGCGATGGCCTCGCATCGACCCTACCGGCCCGGGCTGGGCATCGACAAGGCGTTGACTGAACTGGAGCGCGGCCGCGGATCTGCCTACGACCCTGACGTCGTCGATACCTGTTTGCGCCTGTTCCGCGAACAGGAATTCGTGTTGCCGCCTTATTAGCCGGCCCGACCGAAGCACGATTCGGCCAGCCTGCCAGGCTATAAACCTGAAAGATAATCCGACAACGATCCGATCTCGGCATTGGTCAGGTTTTTTGCAGCCTTGCTCATCATGCCACCCGGACTGTTGCTGCGCTCGCCGCCGCGAAAGTGGAACAGTTGGACCCGCAGGTATTCCCCGTGCTGGCCGCCGATCACCGGGTAAGTCGCGCTGACGGGTTCCTTGCCGTTTATTCCGTGGCAACTTGCGCAGGCCGGAATATCCCTGGCCGGATCACCTTTCCGGAATAATTTCTCTGCGAGCGGATTGTCCCCGCTTCCGTTCCCCTGCATCTTTTTCATGCCGGCAAAATAGGCCGAGATATCGGCCAGCTCGGTAGCGTTGATCGACTTCGATAATGAGCTCATGGTCTGGTGAGTGCGCGCGCCGGTCTGGAAATCGCGCAGCTGCTTTGCGGTATACGGCGCAGATTGGCCGGCGAGATTGGGTATCAAATCCACGAAACTGATGCCCTGCACGCCATGGCAACCCTGACAAAAGCCGGATTCGGTCTTGCCCGCGACCGGGTCGCCGCTGGCGTTGGGCTGCCTGATCATTCCGGTAGACTCGGCTGCGCTGGCGGTCGCGCCGGCAAACAGGATTGCGGCAAGCAAA
>DATKVR010000055.1:0-14822 GCA_035529955.1 Gallionella sp. | reverse complement strand
TTCCGCTTATCGCCTGTATCTCGACCAGGTGCACGGTATTGAAAACGCAGAGCCGGTACTCAGCATTACCCGTGCGTGGTCGATGATCCGCTTCTTCAATGCGGGCATGATGCAACTCATCCCCTGCCAGGAATGCGGTGGTCATTTTGTGACCCATGCCGGTGACCTGCATGTCAATTATGTTTGCGGCATCTGTCACGCTCCCGCGCGTGCCGGAAAAACAAATGCAGCCAGAAAAATCCTGAACAACACATTGCAAGCCGCCGATCATGCGGTCTGACCGTTAGCGGTATTGCGGTTTTATCCAGCCGCGGCAAAGCGTTTTCGCGGCTGCGATTTTTCAATCGAACGCCATGCCGCTGATAAAGTCGCATTCTGGCGGTGCAAATTTGTTTTAGAATGCACCCGAGTTATCATCACCGCAATTTAAGGGGGGCGCGAGATGGTTGCCGAGTTGATGGCCAATATACGGCGGTGTACTTGCACTAAGGCTGTCGTATCGCGGAACTAGCAACGGGGTATCCATGGGTCTCTTTCGCGCGGAAGAATAGAAATCAGGGAGCGGGTCATGTTGGTGATCATCGGTTATGTGGTGGTGTTGGGCGCGGTATTCGGCGGCTTTGCATTGGGGGGCGGGCACCTGGCTGCCCTGATGCAGCCGCTTGAATTGCTGATGATCGCAGGCGGGGCGGGGGGCGCGTTTCTGGTCGGCAACAACGGCAAAGCAATCAAGGCGACACTCAAGGATCTGCCGAAAGTGCTGAAGGGCAGCAAATACAACAAGAACAGCTACATGGAGCTGATGGCTTTGCTGTATGAACTGCTCGGAAAAGTGCGCAAGGAAGGATTGATGTCGATAGAAGGCGATGTGGAACAGCCCGAGGAAAGCCCGATCTTCGCCAAATATCCCCAGGTGCTGAAAGACCACCATGCTGTCGAATTCATGACCGACTATTTGCGCATCATGGTCAGTGGCAACCTGAATTCGATGGAAATCGAAAACCTGATGGACGTGGAAATCGATACCCATCATCACGAGGCGATGATTTCGTCCCATGTCATCGCCAAGCTGGGCGACGGGATGCCTGCATTCGGTATCGTGGCGGCGGTGATGGGCGTGGTGCATACCATGGAGTCAGTGGGCGTTCCGCCTTCTGAATTGGGGATGTTGATCGCCCACGCGCTGGTTGGCACGTTCCTCGGCATTTTACTGGCTTACGGTTTTGTCGGCCCGTTGGCAACCCTGCTTGAACAAAAAGCCGAGGAAGGCACCAAGATGTTGCAGACCATCAAGGTCACGTTGTTGGCCAATCTCAACGGCTATGCGCCGGCAATGGCGGTCGAATTCGGGCGCAAGGTGCTCAATTCGACCGAGCGTCCTGGTTTCCTTGAATTGGAAGCGCATGTCAAACAAAAGCGCTGAAGCGGAATTGCCGGTGAAAGGATACCGCGTTGAAAAAAACGGCTTCCCGTTTTCCGGCTCTATCATGAATCCCGGCTCCTGAGTCATGTCCGAAGACAAGAACAAAAGACCCATTGTTGTAAAGCGCATCAAGAAGGTGGTCGGCGGTCATCACGGCGGCGCCTGGAAGATCGCCTATGCGGACTTCGTCACGGCGATGATGGCGTTCTTCCTGCTGATGTGGCTGCTGGGTTCGACGACCAAAGGCGATCTCAAGGGAATTTCCGAATACTTCAAGACACCGCTTAAAGTCGCCCTGTTCGGCGGTTCCGGGAGCGGCGACAGTTCCAGCATCATCAAGGGAGGCGGGCAGGATCTGACGCGCAGCGAGGGTCAGGTAAAGGAGGGCGAGCTCCAGCCGAAAAAGAAGATCATCAACCTCAAGGCTGCGCCTGAGGACTACCTGCGACTGGAGCGGCTCAAGGAAATCGAAAAGCTCAAAACCCTGAAAGCAGGCATCGAGGACATGATAGACAAAAGCCCCGCTTTGCAGAAATTCCGCAACCAGATACTGATCGATATGACCACCGAAGGCCTGCGCATCCAGATTGTCGACGAGAAGAACCGGCCCATGTTCAAGAGCGGCAGTGCCCAACTCGAGCCCTACACCAGGGTAATCCTGCATGCGATCGGCAAGCTGCTGAACCAGGTCCCCAACAAGGTGAGCTTGTCCGGGCATACCGATGCTGCGCCTTACATCGGAGGCAGCAAAGGCTACAGCAATTGGGAATTGTCCGCCGACAGGGCCAACGCTTCACGCCGCGAATTGATCGCGGGCGGCATGATGCCGGACAAAGTTGTTCGCGTGGTAGGTCTGTCTTCGTCGGTATTGTTTGACAAAAAGAACCCTTTGGATCCGGTCAATCGCCGCATCAGCCTGATCGTGATGAACAAGAAAGCCGAAGAAGCGGCGCAGCACGATGGCGGTGTGGTGAATCCGGATGGCGAGCCGGACGATGTGCAGAACGGCGATTCCGTCACGAATACCCTTGCAGCCGTATCCGGTGTCACGGTTGCGCCCACGCTCGCACCCTCAGTCAAACCTGCAATGCCCGTGTCCGCGACACAATAACGCTGCACCCGGTTGGTTTTTTCCCGCACCCACCTGATTCCGCTCACGGGTTGGGCCCCGCTGCGGCTCAACGCGTATCCCTTTGCGTTCTTCGATTCCGTGAATTGGCAGGTAATTATTTCCCTGTTCCCCTAAAGAAAGCTGATTTCATGCCGATATGCTTAGTGCTCCCTTGGTGATCGTTTCGGGATTGGGAATTCACGCAAAAAAATATATGGGAAGGCAATCAAATCATGAATAACTGGTGGAACAAACTTTCGCTGAAGAGCAAGTTGCAGATACCCATCCAACTTATGCTGCTGGTGGTGCTGTTGCTGACGCAACATGTTGCCATGGACAAATACAAGGCCGAGGTTCTTGATCAGGCGAAGCAGAAAGCCATGATATCTTCCGACGGCCTGTTGAACGGGCTGAATGTCATGATGGAAGGCGGCATTATCAGCGATCCCACCCTGCGCACCCTGATGGTCGACAAGATGAAGGATTCTGCCAATGTTCTGGACTTGCGCGTCATTCGCGCCAAACAGGTTCAGGACCAGTTCGGCCCGGGACTGCCCTCCGAGCAGGCGGTTGATGATATGGATCGCACTGCAATCGCAACGAAGAAAATCCAGACCGAATTGCTGGTCAAGGATGGCAAGAATGCCTTGCGCGTGGTAACGCCGTTCATCGTCAGCACGAATTTTCGGGGTACCAATTGCCTGAATTGCCATCACGTCAAGGACGGTTCGGTAAACGGTGCGGGCAGCATCACGGTGGATCTCAGTCAGGAATACGCGATGTTGCACAAGGCGGATTACATGCTTTGGGGCGTACAACTCGCGATTCAAGTCGTGCTGTTTTTTGGAATCGGTTGGCTGATTACAATTATGACGCGACCGGCCCGTGAACTGCAGCTTGCCATGCAAAACATGCAGGCCAGCGGTGACTTGTCCAAACGCGTGGTGGTGCGCAGCCAGGACGAGATCGGCAAGACCGCACATGCATTCAATGCCCTGATCGACGGTTTTGCCGCGATTATCAGCAAAGTGATCAGCAGTGCCGGTACCGTCACCAGTACCGCCGCGCAACTGGCCGCATCCTCGCTGAAAACATCCCAGGCCTCGCAGGCGCAGAATGAGGCGGCGGCTTCCACCGCATCGGCAGTGGAGCAGATTACCGTGAGCATCAATTCGGTGGCGGCGAATACCCAGGATGTGCGCAAATTGTCCGAGCAGAGCCTGGACCAGACCCGGCAGGGAAACCAGAGCGTCACGGCGATGATCGCCGAGATCGGGCACGTGCAGGAGGCGGTGACCCAGATCGCAGGGTCGGTGAAGGAGTTTGTCGACAGCACCCGCGCGATCGCCGGCATGACCCAGCAGGTCAAGGATATCGCCGACCAGACCAATCTGCTGGCGTTGAACGCGGCGATTGAGGCGGCGCGTGCCGGCGAACAGGGCCGGGGTTTTGCCGTGGTTGCGGATGAAGTACGCAAGCTGGCGGAAAAATCGGCCAGGTCGGCCAGCGAGATCGATCAGGTGACCAACTCGCTGAACCAGAAATCCGCCTCGGTCGAAGCGGTGGTGCAAAACGGTTTGAGTTCGCTGCAGGCTACCCAGGAACAGGTGGGGCGTGTCTCGGCAATCCTGACCGAAGCGGGTGATGCAGTATCTAAATCGAGTCACGGCGTAAGCGATATCGCCGCATCGGTCAGCGAACAAAGTCTGGCCAGCACCGAGATTGCACGCAATGTAGAGAAAATTGCGCAGATGTCGGAAGAGAATCATGCCGCAATGCAAACGAATAGCCGGGACATTGCGCGACTCGAGAGTCTGGCGGCCGAGCTGCAGGCCGCGGTGAGCAAATTCAGGGTGTAGTTCGGAGCGGCGCGTTTATGCGGTACTGATCGGGGCCCGCGGGGCGGTATCGCAATTCAGGTTGATTTTTTTTAAGGAAATAAGGGATGCAAAATAAAAACGCTTATGTGTCGCAAAAAGAGGTGCCATTTCCGGCCGGTACGGTGCTGGTCTCCAAAACCGACACCAAGGGTATCCTTACCTATGTCAATGATCAGTTCGAGAAGATCTCCGGCTATACGCGCGCAGAGCTGATCGGCAAGAGCCACAACATCGTGCGGCATCCCGATATGCCGCCGCAGGCTTTCGAATGGCTCTGGAATACCATCAAGCAGGAGCTGCCGTGGCGTGCCCAGGTCAAGAATCGCTGCAAGAATGGCGACCATTACTGGGTACGCGCCACCGTGGCACCGATCATCGAGAACAACCGGATCACCGGCTATGTATCGGTACGCCAGCCGCCTACCCGCGCCCAGGTATCGGAGTCCGAGGCGCTTTACCGTGAGTTGAACCAGTCGGGGGCGAAGATCGTTTCCAGGTACGAACGGTTCAAGTTCAAGAATTGGCCGATCTTTCTGAAATTGAATTCTGGCGTCCAGGTCGCGTTGCTGGTGATGTTGGGGCTGGGGCATGTGTTCCTCTCGTCCAACCTGGACGTCCCCGCATCCATGCAAATGAAGTTGATCGGCGCGCAGGCGGTGCTTCAGGTACTGCTGTTCTTCATCCTGAATTTTTGTGTCAACAGGTGTGTGGTCAGCCGGGTGCGCACTATGGCTGCGGATATGAAAGATATCATGCAGGGCAACCTTGAAGGTGAAGTCGATATCGACGGCCGCGATGAGCTGGGCAGGTTGTTGTGCGAAGTTCAGTCGATGCGCACCTTCCTGCGCACCATGGTCGATGAGATCGGTGTTCCTATCACCCAGATTCAGGGCAGCATAAAGGATCTCGATGCACGGGTGGCGAGCGTTGCGGCCAACGCCATGACCGAGCAGGACCACATTCAGTCGATCGCCGCCACAATGGAAGAGTACAGCCAGTCGGTGGCGGAGGTGGCCAACATGGCGGCAGACTCGCTGGCCGATGCCCAGGCGATGAGAAAAACGGTTGAAGAGAACAATCGCAACATGGAATTGAGCATCACCTCGACCACCAAAGTCGCGGATACCGTGCAGTCATCCAGCAAGACGATTTCCGATCTGGGTGTGTCCATCCAGAAGATCGGCGCGATCGCGAATGCGATCAAGGATATCGCCGACCAGACCAATCTGCTAGCGCTGAACGCGGCAATCGAGGCGGCGCGAGCCGGGGAACAGGGGCGCGGTTTTGCGGTGGTGGCGGATGAAGTGCGCAAACTGGCGGAGCGCACCGCAACCAGCACCAAGGACATCGCCAGTACCATAGGTGAGATCAATGCGATTTCCGGGGCTGCGGTGAAGTCGATGCAGGGAGCCGTTGTCGATGTGGCAAATGGGATAGACCTGATCCGCAAGAACGGCGAAGGGTTAAAGGAGATCATGGCTGCGGCAGAGAGCGTGTCCGGCCGTATCGAGCATATCGCGTCGGCATCCAAGGAACAGTCAGTGGCCGGGCAAAGTGTCGCGAACAGCCTGGAGAATGTCACCGGTTTGGTGGACAGCAACACACTGTCGGCGAGGGATGCCAAGACTGCGGCGGAGTCGCTGGCAAAGTCAGCCGACGAGTTGAAGAAGGCCGGCTATCCATTGACCAAGTGCGCAATGGGATAAATTCCACCCGCCTGTCAGGAAAAGAACCGGGAAAAATCAGGGTAAGTATTGCAAGTTTTTCATTGTCAGGATGGAGTTGGATTCGGAGCGGGTTTAAGGAGAAAGACAAATGTCTGGCCTGTTGAAAAGTATCGATGCACGTACCAAGCTGGCGGGAACCAACAAACTGGAAATACTGATGTTCTCGCTGGGCAAGGATGCGCGCAGCAAGCGTGAAGAGACATTCGGCATCAATGTTTTCAAGGTGCGCGAGGTGATGCGCATTCCCGAGATTACCCGCGCACCGGACATGCCGGCTTCGGTGGAGGGCATGGTGAGTTTGCGCGGCGTTCTGGTGCCGGTGATCGATCTGGCCAAATACATCGGCATTGAATCCGATTGCAAGCCGGAGATCATGATCGTTACCGAATATAACGGCCAGACCCAGGGGTTCCTGGTCAAGGCGGTCGATAATATTCTGCGGCTGGACTGGTCGGCGATGCGTGTACCCCCGGCGATGTTGCTGGCGGAAATGGGCGGGCTGGTGACCGCAGTCACCGAGTTGAAGGATGGGCGCCTGGTGATGATGATGGATGTGGAAAAAGTCCTCTCGGAAACCACCCGCTACGACGACGAAACGGTTTTTCAAACTGTCCAGCCGCTGGGCAAAGAACGACTGGTATTTTTCGTCGATGACTCTTCGGTTGCGCGCAAACAGATCGCGCGCACACTGGATGCGATGCAGGTGAAATATACTTCCGCGATCAATGGCCGCCAGGCCTGGGATGAACTGGTGAAAATGGCAGGCAACGCGGATGCGACGAACACCCCGCTCAGGAAAACCTTGCATGTCATCCTGACCGATGTGGAGATGCCCGAGATGGACGGCTATATGCTGACGCGCAAGATCAAGGCGGACAAGCGATTCTCGGGTATACCGGTGTTGATGCACTCTTCGCTGAGCAGCACTTCCAACCAGCAACTAGGCAAGGCGGTTGGGGTGGATGAGTATGTGGCGAAATTTGAACCGCAGAAGCTGGCGCAGAAACTTGCGCAGATGCTGGTTTGAGGAGAGGCGGATATGAGCTATACGGAAGATATGCTGGATGTTGGCCAGGAAGATGTTCAGAGCCAGATCGATGCGCGGTCCAGTCTGGCAGGATCCAACAAAATGGAGATCCTGCTGTTCAGTCTGGGCAGCAATGAAAAATTCGGGATTAACGTATTCAAGGTCAAGGAAGTTTGCCAGGCCGGCAAGATTACCCGTACCCCGAATATGCCGAAGGGTGTTGAAGGTATCGTGTCATTGCGCGGTCATGTGATGCCGGTGCTCAATCTGGCCAGCTTTATGGACATGGAACCGGTCGAGCCATACCAGACCATGATGGTTGCTGAATTCAACAATCACATTTTGGGGTTCATGGTGCAGAGCGTGGATCGCATCATCCGCGTCGACTGGGACAAGGTGCGCGCCACGGAGGGGATGCTCTCCGACAAGGGGGCGCTGATCACCGCCATTTCCGAGTTGCCCGACGGTACGCTGATCTCGATACTGGATGTCGAGCAGATTCTGGCCAATGCTTTCGGCGAAGCGGTTGTAGGCGAGGTCGAACGGATCGAATCGGATCATGAATTGTGCGTATTTTTTGCCGACGACTCGATGGTGGCGCGCAGAAAGATCGCCGAAGTGCTGGACAAGATGGGCCTCAAACATATCCAGTCGAACAATGGTAGCGAGGCCTGGGACAGGCTTAAGGCCATGGCCGATTCGGCACAGAGCACCGGAACGAATTTGCACGACCAGATACAGGTGATCCTGACCGATGCGGAAATGCCGGAGATGGACGGCTATGTGCTGACCCAGCATATCAAGTCGGACCGTCGATTTGACGGTATCCCGGTGGTGATGCATTCTTCGCTGTCTTCCGAGGCGAACCGGTCGATGGGCAGAAAGGTCGGCGTGGACCATTATGTGGCGAAGTTTGACTCGACCATCTTGTCGTCAACGCTGCGACCATTATTGACTTAGCAGGAAAATACCGACAGAACATGAAAATACAGGACGTAAATGAATTTGTGGCCCAGCCGCATGGTTTTATCCCGCCGGTTTTCCGCAAATTGAAGAGAGGTTGTCATGGCAATTGAAGATACGAGATTTTTGGTGGTGGATGATTTTTCCACGATGCGGCGCATCGTGCGAAATCTGCTCAAGGAACTGGGTTTTGTGCATGTGCAGGAAGCCGAGGACGGTGTCGAGGCCTTGGCCAAACTGCGTGCCGACCCGTTCGATTTCGTGGTGTCCGACTGGAACATGCCCAACATGACCGGTATCGAATTATTGCAGGCGATTCGCGCGGATGAAAAACTTAAACATCTGCCGGTGCTGATGGTGACCGCCGAGGCGAAGAAGGAAAATATCATTGCAGCGGCACAGGCGGGCGCGAGCGGTTATGTGGTCAAACCATTCACGGCAGCGGTGCTGGATGAGAAGTTGAAAAAAATATTTATAACCATGCAAAAGTGAGCATAGACATGTCAACCAATACTGCCGCTCAGGATCCCGATGATCTGGAAGCGTTGTTCGATAGCATTCTTGCGGCGAATTCCGCTGAGGCCAATCCGGCGGTGGTGGTCGCTGAAATACTCCCGCCGGCTCCGCCTGCCAAACAGGTACAGAGTCCGGCCACTTCCGGCAACGAGGGCGATTCAAGCAAGGTGATCAACAAGATCGGCCACATGGCGCGCACATTGCACGACACGCTGCGCGAGCTCGGTCTGAACAAGCAGATCGAAAAAGCGGCATCCTCGATACCCGATGCGCGTGACCGGCTCAATTATGTCGCGACCCTGACCGAGCAGGCTGCCGTGCGCGTGTTGAATGCGACCGAGGCGGCGCAGCCGCTGGTGGAAAAGATGGAGGTCGAAGCGCACCGGCTTTCCGGGCAATGGCAGTTGCTGTTCGATAAAAAGCTCGATGTCGAACAATTCAAGGGACTGGTCATGCAAACTCAGGGATTCCTGTATGAGGTGCCCAAGCATGCCAAGGCCACCAATGCTTACCTGATGGAAATCATGATGGCGCAGGATTTTCAGGATCTGACCGGTCAGGTGATCAAGAAAATTACGGCCGTGACCAAGGAAATGGAACAGCAGTTGCTGGCGTTGCTGGTTGAAAACGCCCCCGCTTCAGTCAAGACGGATTTGCATGCCGGATTGTTGAATGGGCCGGTAATCAATCCGACCGGCCGCACCGATATCGTCAACAGTCAGGATCAGGTGGATGACTTGCTGGAAAGCCTGGGCTTCTGATACAGGGGGTTGCTGGCAAAAGCATATGCAGCAATTATTAACTTAACGGCCAATAATGGGGTTATAGAAATGAATGACTTTGCCGGCATGGAAGAACTGCTAAGCGACTTCTTGATTGAAGCGGGTGAAATGCTGTCGGATGTCGACAGCAAACTGATGCAACTGGAGAAATACCCGTCGGATAGCAAGCTGCTCAACGAGATATTCCGCGGGTTTCACACCATCAAGGGCGGTGCCGGCTTTCTCAATGCAAGCGAGTTGGTGGCCATTTGCCATATCACCGAAAACCTGTTTGACAAGTTGCGCAATCGTGAATTGACGCTGACTGCCGAGCTCATGGATGTGATCTTCGCCGCAACGGCCGAGGTGCGCAAGATGTTTGGGGCACTCCAGCGCAACGTGCAGCCGGATCCCGCACCGGTTGAAATGGTTGCCGCTTTGAAAGCGGCATTGACCGGGCAGAAGGCGGCACCGGCTGCGAAATCTGCAGCAACTCCCGCTGCCGGGGCGGGAGCAACCGCACCTTCCGCCGGTCCCGATTCGGTGGATTGGGATGCGCTTTACACCGCACTGACCGGCACCGACATCGTCGCCCAGGTGGGCGCGGTTCGCGACCCGGAGAAAATAGCCGCTGCGGTATCCGAGGAAGAGTCTACCAGGGCGGCATTCGGACGCCGCGCCACGGATGTTCCCGGAACGACCGTGGGTCGCCGCGAAGGGGATGTGCCGGTCAAGGAAGCCAAGGAGTCCACGATACGCGTGGATACGGACAGGCTGGATCAGGTATTGAACCTGTCCGGGGAAATCGGCCTGACCAAGAATCGACTGACGCATTTGCGTTCCGACATCATTCAGGGACGCAATGACGCGGAAACTTTGCATGATCTGGATCAGGCGGTCAGCCAGCTCGATATGCTGGTGGTGAATCTGCAGAACGCGGTGATGAAAACCCGCATGCAGCCGATTGGCCGCCTGTTCAAGAAATATCCCCGTCTGGCACGCGATCTGGCACGGTCATTGGGCAAGGAAGTGGAACTGGTACTGGTCGGTGAAGAAACCGAAATGGACAAGACCATGATCGAAGACCTCAACGATCCGCTGGTGCATTTGGTCCGCAACGCGGTGGATCACGGGGTGGAGACGTTAGAGGGACGTGTCGCCGCCGGCAAACCGGAAAAGAGCATGGTCGAATTGAGCGCACGCCAGGAAGGCGACCATATTCTGATTACCATTGCAGACGACGGGCGCGGCATGCGCCCCGAAGTGATACGCAACAAGGCAATCGAGAAGGGGCTGATCACCAGCGAAGTGGCGAATACGCTGGATGAGGCACAGTGCCTGGAATTGATATTTCTGCCCGGCTTCAGCACCAAGGATGAGATATCAAGCGTGTCGGGCCGCGGAGTCGGCATGGATGTGGTCAAGACCAATATCCAGAAACTCAACGGCATCGTCAACATTCATTCCGAGGTTGGCAAGGGCACCGTGATCACCGTGCAATTGCCGCTGACATTGGCGATCCTGCCGGTATTGATCCTGCGCCTTGGCGAACAATCATTTGCAGTGCCGTTGTCGATGGTGCGCGAGATACTGTCGGTCACGCCGGAGCAACTGCAGAAAGTTTCCGGAAGGGCAACCATGGTGGTGCGCGGCGAAGTGCTGCCGGTGTTGCCGCTGGCGCAATTGATCGGATGGGAGCAAAGCGGCACGCCGGAAGTCGGCGTGCTGATGCAATTCGGCAACAACAGTTTCATCCTGTCGGCAGATTCCTTTGCCGGACATGATGATGTGGTGATCAAGTCGCTGGATACATTCAGGCCGAAGGGTGTGGCAGGCGTGACCATGTCCAGCGAGGGCGATATCGTGCTGATACTCGATATCAAGGAATTGCTCAGCGACGTGCGGGGCCGTTGAAACACCCGAGATGCCAGGCTTCCCCGCCAACCGGTGCGCAATGCTGAAAATACTTGCCGCTGGTGCAAGCGGGCGAAAAAATGAGTGCTGATCTTACCCGCGAGTTTCATTTTACCGCGCAGGATTTCAGACTGATCAGCAAGCTGATCTATCAGCGCGCAGGAATATCGTTGGCCGAATCAAAGCAGGAACTGGTATACAGCCGGGTGGCCCGGCGCTTGCGCGCCACCGGGATCAAAACCTTTGCCGAATATCTTGATCACCTGCAGCGCGGCGACGAGGCAGAGTGGGAAGAATTCACCAATTCGCTGACCACCAACCTGACCTCGTTCTTTCGCGAAGCACACCATTTCCAGATCCTGACCGAACATCTACGCAAAATTGGCAAGGCACGTCCCATCGAGTTGTGGTGTTCCGCCTGCTCGACGGGCGAGGAGGCGTATTCGCTGGCGATGACAGCAGTGGATGCATTTGCCGGTTTTGACAATCCGGTCAGGATCGTGGCCTCCGATCTGGATACCAGGGTGCTGGAAGTCGCGCGTGCCGGCCGTTACACCCTGGAGTCGGTGGCCAGGATTCCCGTTCAGCAGATCGACAAGTTCTTTGTGCGCGGCAAAGATGAACATGCCGGTTACGTGCAGGTACGTCCGGAGTTGCAAAAGATGATCAACTTCCGGCAGGTCAACCTGCTGGATACGGTCTGGCCGATTCGCGAGAAACTGGATGTGATTTTCTGCCGTAATGTGATGATCTACTTCGACAAAGCGACGCAACTTGCGATACTGAAAAAGTTTGCACCGCTGATGCGCGGCGATGGATTGCTGTTTGCCGGCCATTCGGAAAATTTCTTCCATGCCGATGCGTATTTCAGGCTGCGCGGCAATACGGTGTATGAGTTGTCCGAAAAGTTCAAATCCGCACACCGATGACGGCCGGCGAAGACAGTTTTCCGCTGTTCAGTCAGCGCATCATTGTGGTCGGTTCGTCGACCGGCGGAACGGAAGCCATCAAGGCACTGTTGTCAGGGATGCCCGGTCACGCACCACCCATCCTGATCACCCAGCACATGCCGGAATCATTCACCCAATCGTTCGTCGAACGCCTGGACAGTTTATGCCAGATGCGGGTGAAACAGGCAGACCATCAGGAAAGAATCCAGGCTGGGACAGTCTACGTGGCACCCGGACATTCGCATATGCTGCTGGAGCGTATGCCGGGTGCCAGCTATCGGATTCTGCTCAATCAGGAAGCGCCGGTGAATCGCCACCGTCCCTCTGTCGAAGTGCTATTCCAAGCTGCCGCCAGGGTGCTGGGTGGGAAAGCCATCGGCGTGATGCTGACCGGAATGGGCAAGGATGGTGCGGCGGCCATGCTGGAAATGCACAAGGCAGGCGCGTACAACTTCGCACAGGATGAGGCGAGCTGCGTGGTATTCGGCATGCCGCGCGAGGCCATTGCAATCGGTGCCGTGGACGAGATCGTGCCGCTGGACAAAATCGCGGAACGCATCCTGTCAGTCCTGGGGGCGGCCAAATAAGGTTCGTTTCACCCCGCTATTCGCGAGATCGAACTTCCCGGATTTGCTGATAATTGCCATGACCAGTGGAGTCCATCATGGCAGAAGACAGCGACCTAGAAAAAAGCGAATTACCCTCACAGCGACGGCTTGACCAGGCAAGAGAAAAAGGCCAGGTCGCGCGTTCGCGCGAATTATCCACGTTCGCGGTATTGATGGCAGGCGGTGGCACGCTGTGGTTCATGGGTGCGACCTTTACCCGGCACATGACGGAAGCGCTGCGTGCCGGCCTGAGCATCAACAGGGAATTGGCGTTCAATACCCAATTGCTCATCCCGCATCTCTACGATCTGGCATCGGCTACATTGCTCACCTTCTCGCCCTTGCTGCTGATCGTCTTGCTTGCCGCGGCATTTTCCCCATTGCTGCTCAATGGCTGGCTGTTCAGCGTTGAAGCCTTGCAACCGAACTTTTCAAAATTAAACCCGTTTTCGGGTATCGCCCGGATGTTCTCCATGCAATCCCTGGTGGAATTGTCCAAGGCGATCGCAAAATCAATACTGGTTGGCGGCATCGCCGCCTGGGTGATCTGGCATAAAAAGGATCTGGTGATGGGGCTGAGTACCCAGTCGGTCGATGCCGGCATACCGGAGATGGGCCATTTGATCAGTTCTAGCCTGATGGCGGTAATCGGGGCGATGTTGCTGATCGTGCTGATCGACGTGCCGTTCCAGCTGTGGGATCACAACAAGAAGCTGATGATGACCAAGGAAGAGGTGCGTCAGGAGTCCAAGGAAACAGAAGGTGATCCGATGGTCAAGGGACGCATCCGCAGCCTGCAGCGCGAAGCAGCCCGCCGCCGCATGATGTCCGCGATCCCGACTGCCGATGTGGTGGTCACCAATCCGACCCGCTTTGCGGTGGCATTGAAGTACACCGACAAGGGCAGCCGGGCACCGGTCGTGGTCGCCAAAGGTTCGCATTTGCTGGCGCTGCGCATCCGCGAGATCGCACAGGAAAATCGCGTGCCGATACTTGAAGCGCCGCCGCTGGCCCGCGCGCTGCACAAACACACGGAATTGGGCGAGTCCATTCCCGAGGCTTTGTATACCGCGGTCGCCGAAGTGCTGGCCTACATTTACCAACTGCGCCGCTATGAGAAACATGGCGGTGCGCGTCCGCGGGAGCCCAGGGATTTGCCTGTGCCGGACGGACTTGATCCGGCTGCCCTGTCGGCATGAGAGATTGAATCATGAACCTGTTTAAGACCCTGCATGAATGGATAAACCGTAGCGGCGCGCGCAGCATGGCAGGTCCGATCCTGATCGTGATGATCCTGGCGATGATGGTGTTGCCGCTTCCGCCGTTCCTGCTGGATATATTATTTACCTTCAATATCGCCGTCGCCGTGATGGTGTTGCTGGTCAGCATGAACACGACCAAGGCGCTCGATTTTGCGGTGTTTCCCACCGTGCTGCTGATCACCACGCTGTTGCGCCTGTCGCTGAACGTGGCCTCCACACGGATTGTGCTGCTGCATGGGCATACCGGGCCGGCTGCCGCGGGAAAGGTGATCGAGTCATTTGGCCATTTTCTGGTGGGCGGCAACTACGCGGTCGGACTGGTGGTATTCGCCATTCTGGTGGTCATCAATTTCGTGGTGATCACCAAGGGTGCGGGCCGTATCGCCGAAGTGGGTGCGCGTTTCACCCTTGATGCGATGCCCGGCAAGCAAATGGCGATCGATGCCGACCTGAACGCCGGGTTGATCGGCGAAGACGTTGCACGCAAACGCCGTGCCGAGATCGCCCAGGAAGCGGACTTTTACGGATCGATGGACGGTGCCAGCAAGTTCGTGCGCGGTGACGCGGTGGCGGGCATCATCATCCTGCTGATCAACATCGTCGGCGGATTGATTGTCGGCGTGCTGCAGCACAATCTCGATATTGCCACAGCAGCCAAATATTATACTTTGCTGACCATA
>DATKVR010000054.1:0-19619 GCA_035529955.1 Gallionella sp. | reverse complement strand
TTCGAGGAATTGCTGTCGTCCGGCATCGTGATTACCGGCGGCAGCAGCGCGATGCAGGGCATGGTCGAGCTGGGCGAGGAAATCTTCCATCTGCCGGTGCGCCTGGGTATCCCGAAATACATCGGCGGCTTGTCGGACGTGGTGAAAACGCCGCGCATGGCGACCGGTGTCGGGCTGCTTTTATACGGACTGGAACATCATCAACGCAATGAGGAGACGCGTATGCATTCGAATTCATTTGGTGACGTACTGGCAAGAATGAAAGCATGGTTTCAGGGGAATTTTTAGCAGTTTCGGGAATGGGTAGTTCAGTAATCAAAAGGTTGGTTTATCGGCAATTATTTTTAAGGAGACAGCAATGTTTGAAATTATGGAAGCACAAACGCAGGATGCGGTGATCAAGGTGGTCGGTGTGGGCGGTTGCGGCGGCAACGCGGTCGATCACATGATCGAACAGGGTGTGCAGGGTGTCGAATTCATCGTCATCAACACCGATGCGCAGGCGCTCAAGCGCAGCAAGGCGCCAACCCAGCTGCAAATCGGGGTGAACATCACTAAGGGTCTGGGTGCGGGTGCCAAACCCTCGGTTGGTCAGGCGGCCGCGGAAGAGGATCGCGAGCGTATCAAGGAGATGCTGGCCGGTGCGCATATGGTGTTCATCACCGCCGGCATGGGGGGCGGCACCGGGACCGGGGCTGCGCCGATCGTCGCGCAAATCGCCAAGGAACTGGACATTCTGACCGTTGCAGTGGTCACCAAGCCGTTTGCCTACGAGGGCAACCGGATGCGTTTTGCCAAAGCCGGCATCGAGTCGCTGACCGAATACGTCGATTCCCTGATCATCGTGCCCAATTCGAAATTGATGGAAGTGCTGGGCAATGATGTGACCGTCCCGGAGGCGTTCAAGGCGGCCAACGGCGTGTTGCAGGGTGCGGTGGCGGGTATCGCCGAGGTGATCAACGTGCCCGGATTGATCAACGTCGACTTTGCCGACGTGCGCACCGTGATGTCCGAAAACGGCATGGCGATGATGGGCTCGGCGATCGCGTCGGGCGCCGACCGCGCGCGCGTAGCGGCCGAACGCGCGATCGCCAGCCCGCTGCTGGAGGACGTGGATATGTCGGGTGCGCGCGGCGTGCTGGTAAACATCACTTCTTCGAACCAGCTGAAACTGAAGGAAATCGACGATGTGATGGAGTGCGTCCAGTTTGCCGCGGAGGAGGCGACCGTGATCGTCGGCTCGGTGTTCGATGAAGCCATGGGCGACGAAATGCGCGTGACCGTGGTGGCCACCGGCCTCGGCGCACCGCAGGCGCGCAAGCAGACCAAACCCGAAATCGTCTACCAGAACCAGGATTTTCAGCGTACCGGCACCCATGACGAGCCGCTGTCCGGCGTGAATTACGGCGAGCTGGAAACGCCGACCATCATGCGGAGCGGACGCAGGGCGGCGGTGGATGCGATGGAAAAATCAGGCGTGGATACCTACGATATCCCGTCCTTCCTGCGCAAACAGGCGGATTGATCGACGGGAGGGCACAAGTCTTGCTTGTTGAATGTGCTAGAATAACCCGGGTTTTCAGTGAGTAATATGAGGAAGATGGTCAAACAGCGCACCTTGAAAAGTTCCGTCAGTGTGACGGGAGTGGGCTTGCACAGCGGCGAAAAAGTCACGCTCGGTTTGCGTCCGGCACCGGTCAATACCGGTATCGTGTTTCGCCGTGTGGACGTGAAACCGGTCGAGGAGATTTGCGCGCGCGCCGAATTGGTGCATGACACGCGTTTGTCCACCTGCATGGAGCAGGGCGGTGTGCGCATCGCCACCATCGAGCACCTGATGTCGGCTTTGGCCGGATTGGGTGTGGACAATGCCTATGTCGATCTGGACAGCGCGGAAGTGCCGATCATGGACGGCAGCGCCGGGACGTTCGTTTTTCTGCTGCAATCCGCCGGTATCGTTGAACAATCCGCCGCCAAGAAATTCATCCGCATCAAGAAGACGGTCGAGGTGAAACAGGGCGACAAATGGGTGCGTTTCGAACCGCACCAAGGCTACAAATTGACCTTCACCATCAACTTCGCCCACCCGGTATTCGCCAATACCAAACAGCACGTAACGGTCGATCTGGGCGAAGAGTCCTATGTGCGCGACATCAGCCGGGCGCGCACTTTCGGGTTTATGCAGGATGTCGAGTATATGCGTGCACAAGGTCTGGCTTTGGGCGGCAGCCTGGACAACGCAATCGTGATGGATGACTATCGGGTGCTGAATGCGGACGGTCTGCGTTTCGAGGATGAATTCGTCAAGCACAAGGTGCTTGACGCGATCGGCGACCTGTACCTGCTTGGACACCCGCTGATCGGCGCGTTTTCCGGATACAAGTCCGGCCATGCCCTGAATAATGCCCTGCTGCGCGCAATGCTCGCCGATGACCAGGCTTGGGAATACGTCACTTTCGATAGTGTGGAAGAAGCCCCCGCATTCCTGCGCTTGCAACTGCAGTCCGTTTAAGCCCGCATGAAAGCGGCTGAACCATGCTGATCCTGCGCTTGGTAATCATGCTGGTGGCATTGCTGCTGGTTGTCAGCGGCGGGATGTATGTCTTCACGCGCAATCGCCGTTATCTTGAATTTGCATCGCAAACGGTGCGCTTCACGGTGTTGCTGCTGTTGGTATTCGCACTGCTGTTTGTACTTGAGCGCTATGTGCTGGTGGGATGGCTGGGAATGCTTTGACAAGCGGTATGGGCCCGCATAAAGGCCGGTGCGCGGCGGCCAGTGCTAGCTTTTCAGTTTTGCCATTTTTTCCAGCGCAAATTTGAGCGGCGAGTCATTCAGGTTGCTGCTGAGTTCAACCAGTGCTGCCTGCGCCGAATGGCTGAGTTTGTGCGGGGCGGGTTTGGGCCGGAGGCGGTCGAAGGAAACTTGCACCTTGATGCGGATTCCGCTAACCTCGCAACCCCTGTTCTGCATAGCGGAAACCAGTTGGGGTGCCATCTGGCGCAATTTAGCGGCGACTGCTGCATTGGCAACGGCGATGCTGAGCGTGCCGAGTTGCAGACTCAAAACTTGTGCCCGGCTGGCTTGCGCAAGGTCAGGCGGGGCAATGCTGATAAAATGGCGCTGCAAAGCCGATAAGGCCTGGGCTTTTTCCAGTAGCGGGCGCAGTTCGGAATTTCCGCTCAGCAATGATTTCAGGTGTTGTGCCACAATTATTTATGAATACTTAGAGTATGGGGTGAGGCATGAATATTATTCTAGTTTCCAACCGTCTGGCAAAAACTCGCAGCATTACACTGGGCGTGGGAAAAATTGCGCTGTTGCTGGTATTGTTTTCCGGATTGATGCTGGGGGCCGCACTTGCCCTGCAATATGCGTTGGTCCGCTTTGCCCCGGAAAGTCTGAGCAATGAGATACGAACCCTGTTGTCCCAGGTACACAACAACGAACAGCAAAAACAGCAGATGTACTTGCAGAACAGCCTGGATGCGATGGCGATCAGGGTCGGGCAGATGCAGGCACAAGTGCAGCGCCTGGACGCACTGGGTGCCCGTTTGACCAAGCTGGCCGGGATGAAGCCGACGGAATTTCAGTTTTCAGAACTGCCCGCGATGGGCGGGCCGCAGGTGCCTTTTACCGGGAAGAAAATGTCGGAGAACGGTTTGAACCAGCAACTGGACAGGCTGGGGCATGTGGTAAGCGATCGCAGCGACAAACTGACTGCCCTGGAAACCATGATGATGCAGAATCAGCTGAGCCGCAGGTTGTTGCCTTCCTTGCCGCCGGTCCATAGCGGTTACTATTCCTCGAATTTTGGCTGGCGAATTGACCCGTTTACCGGCCAAATGGCGATGCACGAAGGCGTCGATTTTGTGGCGAATGCGGGGACGCCGGTATATGCATCGGCCGGCGGGGTGGTGGACTATGCGGGCATGGATTCCTCGTATGGTAATATGGTCGAGATTGATCACGGCAACAATATTGTCACACGCTACGCGCATGCTTCGAAAGTGCTGGTCAAGGTCGGCCAGGTTGTGCGGAGGGGACAGGAAATCGCGCTGGTGGGAAGTACCGGCCGTTCTACCGGAAACCACCTGCACTTCGAAGTACGTTATAAAGGTGTTGCCCAGAATCCCGTGCGTTTTTTGCAAAAATCCTCCGGTTAACAGTGATGGTTACTGGTGAGGGTGAGGTGATCAATCGCCTCACCCTCTATTATTTGTAGTCGAGAAAATTAAAAATATGATTTCCAAAGTACTGAAAAGTGTCTTCGGTAGCCGCAATGATCGCTTGCTCAAGCAATACCGCGCTACAGTCCAAACCATCAACAAGCTCGAATCCGAAACCGCCAGGTTAAGCGATGAGGGATTGCGCGAGAAAACCGAACGTTTTCGGCAGCGCTTTGCACAGGGTGAATCGCTTGATGCGCTGTTGCCGGAAGCGTTTGCCGTGGCGCGCGAGGCAAGCAGCCGTGTGCTGGGTATGCGCCACTACGATGTGCAGCTGATCGGCGGGATGGTTCTGCATTACGGCAAGATCGCCGAGATGCGCACCGGTGAAGGCAAAACCCTGATGGCCACTTTGCCGGTCTATCTGAATGCGATTTCCGGCAAGGGCGTGCATGTCGTTACCGTGAACGATTATCTGGCCAGCCGCGATGCGGAATGGATGGGCAGGCTGTACCGGTTCCTCGGTTTGTCGGTGGGCGTGATCCTGTCGCAGATGGAATCGGCTGACAAGCAAGCCGCTTATGCCTCCGATGTAACCTATGGAACCAACAACGAATTCGGTTTCGATTATCTGCGCGATAACATGGCAACGCAGGTCGGCGAACGCTTCCAGCGCCCGCTCAATTACGCCATCGTGGATGAGGTGGATTCGATCCTGATCGACGAGGCGCGCACCCCGCTGATTATTTCCGGCCAGGCCGAGGATAACGTGGATATTTATGTGCGCATCGACAAGCTGGCTCCGCAACTGGTGCGCAAGGCCGGGGACCCGGACGAGGAAGGACCTGGCGACTACACGGTGGACGAGAAGAATCAGCAGATACTGCTCACCGAGTCCGGTCACGAACACGCTGAAAACATACTCACCCGGGCCGGGCTGCTGCCCGAGGGCGGCAGCCTGTATGACACGGCCAATATTACCCTGATCCACCATCTGTATGCCGCGTTGCGCGCCCACAACCTGTATCTGCGCGACCAGCATTATGTAGTGCAAGACGGCGAGGTGGTGATCGTGGATGAATTCACCGGGCGGCTGATGTCCGGGCGGCGCTGGTCGGATGGTCTGCATCAGGCGGTGGAAGCCAAAGAGGGTGTGACCATCCAGAAGGAAAACCAGACGCTGGCATCGATCACGTTCCAGAATTATTTCCGCATGTACAGCAAGCTGGCCGGGATGACCGGAACGGCGGATACCGAGGCCTACGAGTTCCAGCAAATCTATAGCCTGGAAACAGTGATCATCCCGCCGAATCGTCCGACCATCCGCAAAGACATGATGGACAAAGTGTTCATTACCTCCAAGGAAAAATATCATGCGGTGATCGAAGACATCAAGGATTGCTACCAGCGCGGGCAACCGGTGCTGGTGGGCACGACCTCGATCGAGAACTCGGAATTGCTGTCCGGATACCTGGAGCGCGACAAGCTGCCGCACCAGGTGCTGAATGCCAAGCAGCATGAACGCGAGGCGCAAATCATCGCGCAGGCCGGACAGCCGAAGATGGTGACCATCGCCACCAATATGGCGGGGCGCGGTACGGACATTGTGCTGGGCGGAAGCGCAGAGAAACAAACCGAACTGGTGCGTGAAGATGCCAGCCTGGATGAGGCAACCAAAGAGCAGCGCATCGCCCAGATAAAATCCGAATGGCAACAACTGCACCAGCAGGTGCTGGACAGCGGCGGACTGCATATCATCGGCACCGAACGCCACGAATCGCGGCGCGTGGACAATCAGTTGCGCGGGCGTGCCGGCCGCCAGGGCGATCCCGGATCAAGCCGTTTCTACCTGTCGCTGGAAGACCCGCTGCTGCGCATCTTTGCTTCCGATCGTGTTACCGCGATCATGAACAAATTCAAGTTGCCGGAAGGCGAAGCGATTGAACACACATGGGTGACGCGCGCGATCGAAAATGCGCAGCGCAAGGTCGAGGCGCGCAATTTCGACATGCGCAAACAGATTCTGGAATATGACGATGTCTCAAACGACCAGCGCAAGGTGATCTACCAGCAGCGCAGCGAGTTGCTGGAAAGCGCGGATATCACCGAAACAATCCAGGCGATGCGCGAGGACGTGCTGGAAAATTCCGTCAGCGAGTACATTCCGCCGCACTCCATGGAAGAGCAATGGGATGTGCCTGCGCTGGAAAGAAAGCTGGCCGCCGATTTTCGTCTGGAGCTGCCGCTGGTGCAGTGGCTGGATGAGGACAAGGCGTTCAATGAGGCCGCGCTGCGCGTGCGCATCCGGGAGATCGCCCAGCAGCAATACCAGGCCAAGGTCGAGGCGGTGAGTCCCGAGGTGATGCACCATTACGAACGCGCAATGATGCTGCAAAGTCTCGATGTGCATTGGCGCGAGCACCTGTCGGCACTGGATCATCTGCGCCAGGGCATCCATTTGCGCGGCTATGCGCAACAGGATCCCAAGCAGGCATACAAGCGCGAGGCCTTCGAGCTGTTTGCAACGATGCTGGAGGCCATCAAGCTCGAAGTGACGCAAACATTGATGACCGTGCAAGTGCGCAGCGAGTCGGATGTCGAGGTGGTCGAAGCTGCGCCCGCGCCCGGAAATGTCCAGTATCATCATGCCGATTACGAAGAGGCACTGGGCGAGTCTGCCGATGACGGGGAGGGCGGCGAAGAACACAGACCGTTCGTGCGCACCGGGCAGAAGGTGGGGCGCAATGACCCGTGTCCCTGCGGGTCGGGCAAGAAATACAAACAGTGTCACGGCAAGTTGAGCTAATTCGCGCAGGAACCCGAAATGTCGTTAGTTAAGGATACGCTGCGCACCTCGACGATCACCGAAGAGCTGAGCGATGCAGAAGTTGAAATTCTGGAAGGACTGTTCGAGGTCCAGGACTACCAGTCCGGCGATAAAATCGTCCAGCCCGGTGACAAGCAAGCGGACAATCTGTACATCCTGGCGCATGGTGATATCGAGGTGAGGATATCAAGCGGCCATGAGGAATCCATCATTCATGTGCTCAAGCCGGGAGATCTGGCCGGCATCATCACCTTCGTCGGCGGTGCCGCATCCGATATCAGCGCAACGCTGTATGCGGTCGGCAACACCAAGGTGTTGAGCATGGCAAGGGCGGACTTTGAAAACCTGATCAATGCGCATCCGATGATCGTTTACAAGGTGATGCGCGGCGTGGTGCGCAATGTGCATGGCATCGTGCGGCGCGTGAACAGCCAGTCGGCAGAGCTGAGCAATTACATATACAAAACCCATGGCCGCTATTAAACATGGCGGCATAAATCTACTACGCAGACTGTCATCGAGGTCGCGCGGTGCTCGGCATCCTCATGTACTATTAAGTACACTCCGGTGCCTGTGCTCCGGGCTTCCCCAATACCAGCCTGCTCGCTACGATTTCTATCACCATGTTGCAAATTAATTTATGCCAGTCAACCTGAACCAGCCCGTCGCGGCAAAGCTGTTGCCCATCGCGGGCGTTTCATTGGGTATCGCTGCGGCGAACATCAAGCGCGAAAAGCGCAAGGATCTGCTGGTGATGCAGTTGTGCGAAGGCGCACGGGTTGCCGGCGTGTTTACCAAAAATCGTTTCTGTGCCGCGCCGGTGGTTGTCGCTCGGGAGCATCTCGCCCGGGCCGCGGTTGAGGGTTCGGGCGGGATAAGGGCGCTGCTGGTCAACACCGGCAATGCCAATGCCGGCACCGGGGAACAGGGCATGCGGGACGCGCGCACCTGCTGCGCGGCGCTGGCCGGCCTGCTGGGCTGCAAGGCAGCGCAGATATTGCCGTTCTCCACCGGTGTGATCATGGAGCCGCTGCCGGTCGCCAGGATCGCCGCAGGCCTGCCGGGTGCAGTGGCGAACATGCGTGCGGATAACTGGCTCGATGCTGCCGAGGCGATCATGACCACCGACATCGTGGCCAAGGCCATTTCAAGGCAGGTGTCGATAGACGGCGCGACCGTCACCATCACCGGCATTGCCAAGGGCTCCGGAATGATCCACCCGAACATGGCGACCATGCTGGGCTACATCGCCACCGATGCGGCGATCGCGCAACCGCTGCTGCAGGCGATGGTCAGCGAGGCAGCCAACCGTTCGTTCAATTGCATCACCGTGGACGGCGATACTTCTACCAATGACGCGCTGATGCTGATCGCCACCGGAAAATCTTCACTGCCCGAAGTGACATCCGCCGGCAGCACAGCCTGCAAAGCGTTGCAAAAAGCCATCACCGAGGTCGCAATACACCTGGCGCAAGCCATCGTGCGTGACGGCGAGGGTGCGACCAAGTTCATCACGGTGCGGGTCGAGGGCGGCAGGGACGAAGCGGAGTGCAAGCAGATCGGTTACGCCATCGCGCACTCGCCGCTGGTGAAGACCGCCTTTTTTGCCTCGGACCCCAACCTCGGCCGTATCCTCGCCGCAATCGGTTATGCGGGCGTGGATGATCTGGATGTCGACCGGCTCAAACTGTATCTCGACGAGGTGCTGGTCGCCGAGCATGGCGGGCGGGCAACCAGCTACCGCGAAGAAGACGGCCAGCGCGTCATGCAGCAGAGTGACATCAGCATCCGCGTGGTGCTGGATCGCGGCGCGGCGAGTGCCACGCTGTGGACCTGCGATTTCTCGTACGACTACGTGAAGATCAACGCCAGTTACCGGAGTTAGCGATCGGTGTTGCGGATGGCCCGCAGGTTCCGCAAAAAGGAGTTATAGTCGCACGCACAATTCACCAGTACGGTGCAGATGTTGCCGCAGCAGGCCGGTACGCGGGGCAGAGAGGAGCGTAAATGATAGGCCGCAAGCTATTTCGTGCCGTTCGACCATTCATCTCGGCTGCTGCGGTCATTACTACTGCCACCGTTCTCGTATTTGCAATCTACTTTACCCAGCTTGGCGAGCAATGGATCACATTTCTGACCGGGATTCTGGTGGCCGCGATACTCGCTGAAGCGACACGCAGGTCGCATGCCGAGTGGACTCTCACGCGCCGCACCGCGCAGCTGTCGAAAGTAAAATCCAAGCTGGAACTCGAAACACAACTGCGTAAAACGGCCGAGAAGGTGGTCGCCGCCGGCAAACCGAGACTGCATCTGATCGACGAGGTACTGCCGACCATGATCGCGTTCGTGGACCACGAGGGCCGTTGCCAGTATTGCAACAAGGCATTTCTGGGCTGGCTGAACCTGCGGCCGGAACAGGTCATTCACCGGCATATGCGCGAGGTGCTGGGCAGCAAGGTCTATCAGGAAACGGCGACTGCGGCCCGCCAGTCGCTGGAGGGCCATACGGTGCATTATGAACGGACGCAGAAAATGCCGGATGGTGCGGTATACAGGCTGGCTGTCGAACATGTTCCGCAGTTTGGGGAAGACGGCAAAGTCACCGGGTATTACCTGCTGATCAACGACATCACCGGACCGGGTGATGTGCGCGCATCGGACAAGCATGAATCCTCGGCCGACCAGAACCTGTTCGTCGACGCATACTCCGAACAGATTGCCGGGCAACATGATTCAGGGATGATCAGGGCGGCAATCGAGAATGGAGAATTCACACTGTATTGCCAGCTGATCACTCCGCTGGCGACTGGTTCCGACCGGACCGAGCATTACGAGATCCTGGTTCGGTTGAATGAGGAAGAGGGCAGCATGCTGCCGCCGGGTACATTTTTTCCGCTTGCCGAAAAATACGGCCTGATGCCGCATCTGGACCGGTGGGTGGTGCAGCATGTTGCGGAATGGATTGCCCGGAAAAAACCGCGCGAAAGTGTGGCGGAGAATTCCATGCATTTCATCAACGTATCCGTGGCCACGATTGCCGATTCGGGTTTTCCGGAATTTCTGCACCTGACGCTGCTGGAATACGGTGTGCCCGGCAAGGCCCTGTGTTTTGAGATATCGGATTCGGATCTGGCCTCAAGAACCGGGGATGTGGCAGAATTTGCGCGGCAGGTCAGGCAGTGTGGCTGTCGTGTCGCGCTCAGCGGCTTCGGCCGGGACCGGGTTCTGTTTGACCTGATTCGCGGCTTCCAGGTGGAATTCCTCAAGATCGACGGCAGCGTCATTCTGGGTATTCTTCACGACCCGCTGAAACTTGCCAAGGTGATTGCGATAAACCGGGTCGCAAAAGCGATCGGCGTCAAAACCATCGCGGAAATGGTGGAGACCGACGAGACCATTGCCAGCCTGGGAGAAATCGGGATCGATTTCGCGCAGGGTTTTGGCATCTCGCGGCCGCGCCCCCTTGTGGCGTAAGCCGCGGCAACTACATATTATCAATCGACCATGTTTGGAACAGGAAAATGAACGTCAACACGGATAACTTGTTTGAAAAGGCCAACGCACTGCTGGACCGGCTGGAACGCCTGTTGCCATCCGCTTCTGCCGTCGCACCCGATTGGGAGAATGCCAGCGCGTTTCGCTGGGAGCAGGGCAGGCTCGTTGCCGTGATGCACCCGCATCGCATCGGCCTGACCGACCTGCTCGGCATCGACAGGCAGAAGCAGCTCATCAGCCAGAATACCCGGCAGTTCGTGCAGGGCCGTCCTGCCAACAACGTGCTGCTCACCGGGTCGCGCGGCACCGGCAAGTCCTCGCTGGTCAAGGCGCTGCTCAACGAATTTGCCGCGGACGGACTGCGCCTGATCGAGGTCGGCAAACCCGCGCTGGGCGACCTGCCGCACATCATCGCGCTGGTCGCGGGCAGGCCGGAGCGTTTCATCCTGTATTGCGACGATCTGTCGTTCGATTCCGAGGAGCCCGGTTACCAGGCGCTGAAGGCCGCGCTCGACGGTTCGCTGGTGGCGTTCTCCGATAACCTGCTGATCTACGCCACCTCCAACCGCCGCCACCTTATGCCGGAATCCATGCAGGATAATCTCGCGACCAAATACGTCGGCGACGAGATTCATCCGGGGGAAAGCATCGAGGAAAAAATCTCGCTGTCGGAGCGCTTCGGCCTGTGGGTGTCGTTCTACCCGTTCTCGCAGGACGAGTACCTCGACATCGTGGCGCACTGGTTGGGGCATTTCGGTGTGACTGCCGAGTTTGGCGAGGCTGCGCGGCAGGAGGCGTTGCAATGGGGTATTCAGCGGGGGTCACGCAGTGGACGGGTGGCTTGGCAGTTTGCGAGGGATTGGGCGGGGAAACAATCGTAGGGTGGGCACGTATTTTGTGCCCGCGCAGTACGGCAGGCGCAAACGCTTATCGAGGAACATGAACATGACATACGCACACCCTGGCAGCAGCACTTCGGAAGCTGAAGTAACCAATGTCTCCCGGCAAGGATTCTGGCTCCTGCTCGGAGATGAGGAGTTGTTTGTTGCGTTCAAGGATTTTCCCTGGTTTGCCGAAGCGCCCATCGGCAAGTTGACCCACGTCGAATTGCCGCAGCCCCATCATCTGTATTGGCCGGAGCTGGATGTGGATCTGGCGGTTGAGTCGATCAGGAATCCGGGGGCGTTTCCGCTGGTGGCACGAAGCTAGTTTGCTGCTTTACCAAAAATCAAATCAACTTCGCCGGGGGTTGCCCGGCAGCAAGTCACTTTCTTTTGCGTCGCCAAAAGAAAGTAACCAAAGAAAAGGCGACCCCGGTTTGCCGCCGCTACGCGGTCCCCTGCGTTGCTCGACTGGTCAGGCGGCTGCGGAACTCGCACGATCCGCTACGCGTCCACGTGCTCAAACAGTCCTCGCCGAAATCTCCTGACCAGTCTGCGCTACTCGGCGGCGCTCAGGGGATGAAAAGCGAAAAAAATCCGAAAATCGGGTGGGCAACAAGTTGCCCACCGTACAAAAGTAGATAGGCAATACAATTTGAGTCTAGTACATTGGTGTATCGCTAAAACCTTGTCTGAGGGGAGTCAAAGATGGATTGGGAAAAGTTGTTTCAGACATCATCTTCATCAATGCGGAACAAATTTGAAGAAATTCGAATTGCCGTTGAACATCGAGGACTGAAAGGAAATGCAAATGAACAAATTGTTTCAGAGTTTTTAGGAAAATATCTTCCTTCGAAAATCGGTTTTTGTACGGGAGAGGTGATTGATAGTGACGGCAAACGGTCAAAGCAAATCGATGTGCTCGCTTTCGATGCTGCCACTGCTCCTCAGTTCTTTCAAGTTGGTGATATAAGAATTCTTCCTGTTGAATCTGTGTATGCTGTATTTGAGGTGAAGGCTGTTTTAAATAAGAACGAAATCACAAATGCTTTCAATAATATGTTGGCGATAAAAAGTTTAAGGAAGAAGGCGTTTTTCGAAAATATTTCGGCAGCATATACAAAAAAATTGTACGGAATACATTCAACGCATTGGCCTATTCAGTTTTTTGTTTTTGCTTTCGAGTCTGACGACCTTGATACTGTATTTGGCCATATCCAGCAATTAAACGAGACGCAGCCGATTCATAATCGGATTGATACAGTTTGCGTTCTTGATAAAGGACTAATTACGAACGTTTCAGATCGTGGCCTTGATCCAATACCAATGCCTGACACTCACTTAATTGCAAAACGTACTGAAAATGTACTTTTAGCGTTTTATGCTCAAATAAGTACTTTGCTTGCTCAAACCGACAGTGAACCAGTAAATATTAACGCTTACATTAAGCAAGTCTCAATTTAATATCCATTAGGATGTGGTGCAGTACTAATGATCGCAAAGTGCACAAAGCGAGGTAGTGTGCACTCGTACCCACGTGGCAATTCAATAAAATGTGGGCACGGTGTGCCCACGCATTGTTTTGACTCTTTGTTTTTCATACCCTGTGCGCCGCCGAGTAGCGCAGGCTGGTCAGGGGTAGTCGGCGAGGACTGTTTGAGCACGTGGACGCATAGCGGATCGTGCGAGTTCCGCAGCCGCCTGACCAGTCGAGCAACGCAGGGGACCGCGCAGCGGCGGCAAACCGGGGTCGCCTTCTTTTTGGTTACTTTTTCTTGGCGACGCAAGAAAAAGTAACTAGCTGCCGGGCTACCCCCGGCGAAGTTGCTTTTTATTTTGCCTGAAGGACTGTAGTGATCAATTCAACCGAAAAAACAAAAATCGTCGAAGTCGCCGCCGCTGTCCTGCAAAAACCAGACGGCACATTCCTGTTAGCCCAAAGACCCAAAGACAAAATCTGGGCCGGCTACTGGGAATTCCCCGGCGGCAAGATCGAACCCGGCGAGACGCCCTACCATGCGCTGGTGCGCGAGCTGCGCGAGGAACTGGGCATAGAAGTGCAGACCGCCTACCCGTGGTTGACCCGCGTGTTCACCTACCCGCATGCGACGGTTCGGCTGAGTTTCTTTCGCGTGACGGCGTGGAGCGGAGAGTTGCATCCGCACGAGGGACAGCAGTTTTCCTGGCAGCGTGTGACGGATGTTCGCGTGTCTCCTGTGCTGCCCGCCAACGGGCCGGTCCTGCGTTCGCTGTCTTTGCCTACGCTGTATGCGATCAGCAATGCGGCCGAGCTGGGCGAGGACGAATTCATGCGGCGGCTGGAAGCGGCGCTGCAAAACGGTTTGCGGCTGGTGCAGTTACGCGAGAAGGATTATTCGCGCGACGCATTGCGCGCGCTGGCGCTGAAGATGCTGCCGCAGTTACGACGGCACGATGCGCGACTGGTCATCAATGCAGACATCGAGTTGGCAAAGGAAATCGGCGCGGACGGGGTGCAGTTGACCGGCACGCAGTTGGCCGGATTGAATGCGCGTCCGGATGTGGAATGGTGCGCGGCTTCCTGCCACAACGCGGAGGAGTTGCGTCGTGCCGAGGCGCTGGGTTGCGATTTTGCGTTGCTAAGTCCGGTGCAGGCCACGCAATCGCATCCGGGTGCGCCGCATCTGGGCTGGGAGAAGTTTGCAGAGATCGCGGCGGGCGCGTCGATTCCGGTGTATGCGCTGGGCGGCTTGACCCACGACGACATGCAGACCGCATGGCAGCACGGGGCCCACGGAATTTCCTCGTTGCGTCAGGCCTGGTGAGGCGGTTCGGTGAAATCCTGTTCGTCCTGGTCCGCCGGCTGGGCGACGCGATATTCCTCGTTGGCCCACTTGCCGAGGTCGATCATCTTGCAGCGTTCGCTGCAGAACGGGCGGAAGGGATTGCTGGTGTCCCAATGGTGTTCTTTGCCGCAACGCGGACAGGCAACGATGGGCGCTTTTTTTTGCATTATGAGGACAGGCTGCAGAAGGTCAATTCGAAAGGCACATCCTGTTCGAACAACTTGGTCTTCGCGGCGTAGTTTGCCTCGATGAAGCGGATGTTGATCGCGTATTTGTTCGCGCCGACTTCGGGAATGCACGGCAGCTCACTGCCGATGCGGACGCGCAGCATCTGGGCGACACGCCCGCCCTGCATCTGCTGGAAAGTGCCCTGATGCGCGGTGAAGTGAAAGACCTTGCCGTTTTCACGCAACAGTTGCAGGATGATTCTCATCCCGGAATGCAGCGGCAGCAGCGGCGCCAGCCAGGAGCGCAGATTCTCGCGCTGAAGATCGGTATGCTGGGCTTGCCAGTAGTGATAGGAAGGCAGGTCGAATTCACAGGTGCCGCCCGGCATCACGGCACGCTGTTTGATGCCCATCAGCCACTCGTTCTCGCGCAGGTGCTGGCCGATCTTTCCGCTCATCGAGAGCAATAACTCGTAGACCTGTTCAATCTCGTCCAGGATCGCATCCAGCGCATCTTCGGAAATCTCCGGGTTGTTGCGCAGACCCGACAGCACGCGCTTCTGGCGTTCCAGTTCCTTCAGCAGATCCGATTTCAGGTCGGCGCGGCAGATGACCTCTAGAATCTCGAACAGTGTGATCAGTGCCGCGTGGTGATCCATGCTGTGATCGTGTTCGGTGAAGTGCGCCATGCGCGCGAACAGATCCTCGAGGCGCAGCAGGGTGCGGATCTTTTCATTGAGAGGAAATTCGTAGCTGATCACGCTGTTATTGCCCGCTGTGCTGTTCCGTTATTGGCCATGTTCCGTGGAGGAAAATCAGATGTAAAGATATATTGAAAATCCGGTTATCGTCAAATGTTGTTTTGCATGGAAGAGTAGTGTACATGCAGAACGTTGACCTGTTTTGCCAAACTGTCCAGGTCTGCGTCATTGTGTATGACATCGTCGGCAATTTTAAGGCGTTCGGCGCGCGGTGTTTGCTGTGCGATGATGCCGCGGATTTCAGCTTCATCCATTTGGTTGCGTGCGATGACCCGCGCAAGCTGGGTGCTTTCGCCACAATCCACCACCAGTATGCGCTGGGCCAGCTGCCGGAACGCCGGGCTTTCCGGCAGCAGCGGCACGGCAATGATAACGTAGGGTTTGTCCCGCAACCGGCGCAGCTGCGCTTTGGCCTGTTCCAGGATCAGCGGGTGCAGGATCAGCTCCAGTCGTTGTTTGGCGGCAGCATCCGCAAAGATCAGCGCGCGCATTTTGGCGCGATCCAGTGCGCCTTCTGCGGTGAGGTAAGCATCGCCAAACGCCGCACGGATCGCGGCGATTGCGGCGCCGCCGGATCGGGTCAGGCTGCGTGCGATGGCGTCCGTGTCGATGATGCCGGCGCCATGCTCGGCGAACAGCTCCGCCACCGTGCTCTTGCCGCAGCCGATCCCGCCGGTAAGTCCGACGCAGAGCCTGTCATGAGTACCAGCGAAGGCGGGCACGGCTAACCCAGCAGCCGCAGATAGGTTTGTGTCAGTACCGGCCCCCAGAACAGCGCGATCAGCCCACCGCCGGCCAGATAGGGACCGAACGGGATGGGAATGTTGCGGCCATGCTTGAGTGCCACGATCAGGGTGATGCCGACCACTGCGCCAACCAGCGACGAGAGCAGGATGATCAGCGGCAGCATCTGCCAGCCCAGCCAGGCGCCCAGCGCGGCAAGCAGCTTGAAATCGCCGTAGCCCATGCCTTCCTTGCCGGTGGCGAGTTTGAACAGCCAGTACACGCTCCACAACGCGAGATAACCGATTACCGCTCCCAGCACTGCGCTGGACAAATTGGCAAACACCCCGAACAGGTTGAACAGCAAGCCCGCCCAGAGCAGCGGCAGGGTGATGGCGTCCGGCAGAAGTTGCGTGTCGAAGTCGATTGCAGTGAGCGCCAGCAACGACCAGACCAGCAACAGCGCACCGGCGGCAGTCCAGCCGAAGCCGAAGTGCCAGGCCGCATAAGCGCACAGCATGCCGCTGATCGCCTCGATGATGGGATAGCGCGGCGAAATGGCCGCGCCGCAGCCCTTGCATTTGCCGCGCAACAGCAGAAAGCTGGCGATGGGAATGTTTTCCCATGCGCTGATGGCGTGATTGCAATGCGGGCAGGCGGAGCGGGGAACGATGAGGTTGTATGGCGCATGCGCGGGTTCATCTGCACCGTTTTGCGACAGCTCGGCGCATTGTTGCTGCCAGGCCCGTTCCATCATTTTCGGGAGCCGGTGTATCACCACATTGAGAAAACTGCCGATCATCAAGCCCAGCACGCCAGCCATGATGGTGAACGCAAGCGGTGAAGTTTCGAGAAGATAAGGTAGTGTGTACATAGCGGCGGTTTCAGTGAAGACTAATCCGCTTGCGGGTTATGTCGGAACTAAAACTGCCGATCATCAAGCCCGGCACGCCAGCCATGATAGTGAACGCAAGCGGTGAGGGTTGGAGTAGCTGGGGTAATGTATTCATATGGGCTGTTTCAGTGCAGACAGGTCAGTGCGGGGAGAGTGTGGGGGCAGACACGCAGGCCCTTGGCCCGCCGGTCAGGCCCGCAACTGCAATTGCAGACTGCTCCGTCTGCAGAGGCTCGACCAAGCTCATCGTGCCGCAACAGGGGCTTAAAGGTTGATCACCGGGAGGAAAACTCGTGCCTTGTATCTTGTGTCTTGCCGGTAGTTCCTGAATTTTCATCCGACGACTTCGCCCATCTTGAAGATCGGCAGGTACATCGCGATCACCATGCCGCCGATCAGCGTGCCCAGGACCACCATGATGACCGGTTCCATCAGGCTGGAGATCGCGGATACCGCATCATCCACTTCGGCCTCATAGAAATCGGCCACCTTGCTGAGCATTTCGTCCAGCGATCCGGCTTCCTCGCCGATGGCACACATCTGCAATACCATGCTCGGGAATACCTCGGTGTTCTGCATCGCGACCGTCAGGCCGCTGCCGGTGCTGACCTCGCGCTGTATGACTTTGGTGGCATTGTAATAAACAGAGTTGCCCGCCGCGCCGGCGACCGAATCAAGCGACTCGACCAATGGCACCCCCGCCGCAAACATGGTTGCCAGTGTGCGCGTCCAGCGGGCGATTGTGGCCTTGCGGATCAATTCTCCGAAAATGGGCAGCTTGAGCAGCAGCATGTCCATCACGTCCTGCATTTTCTTGCTGCGTTTCCAGAAATAAAAGAACGCGTAACCGCCGCCGAAAATACCGCCGAAAATCGCCCACCAGTATTTTACAAATGCATCGGAAATGCCCATCAGAACCAGGGTCGGGGCGGGCAAGCTTGCGCCAAACCCGCTGAACAGTTCCTTGAATGCCGGGATCACGAATATCATGATGATGGCGGTGATCAGAAACGCCACCACAATGATGGAAACCGGGTAAAACAGCGCGGATTTTATTTTCCCTTTGAGAGCCTGGGTTTTTTCCATGTACGTTGCCAGGCGCTCCAGCAGTGCGTCCAGAATACCCGCCGCTTCGCCGGCGCCGATCAGGTTGCAATACAGCGCGTCGAAATAAAGCGGGTACTTCAGGAAGGCCTGCTGCAGGCTGCTGCCGGTTTCCACGTCGGTTTTGATGTCGAGCAACAGCCGTGCCACGGAAGGATTGCTGTGTCCCTTGCCGACGATGTCGAAAGCCTGCAACAACGGGACGCCCGATTTCATCATCACGGCAAGCTGGCGTGTGAACAGCGTGATGTCCTTTGCCGAGATGGACTTGCCGCGGCGGTTCTGCTTTTTTAATTTTGTGACATTGATTCCCTGGCGCCGCAAATGGGCAGAAACGCTGGCCTCGCCGGGCGCGCGCATTTCGCCTTTGACCGGCTTGCCGGACTTGTCCTTTCCTTCCCAGGCGTAGGTAAAAACTTTCGCCTTCTGGTCTCGTTGTGCGACAGCCATCGTGTCTCCCTTGGGCCACTCATCAAATTGTTTGCGGGCATCATGCCGAGCTTTGGCCTTCTTGTAAAGGCATGCCCGCTATTGCAGAGTATCCGGCCGGGCAGGAAAAACACGCGCCACCTTCACAATGCGATCCTGGGTCTGGATGATCTCGATCGGGTAACCCGCGATTTTCAGGCTGGTGCCGGTTTCCGGAATATCCTCGAGATGATCGAGAATCAGTCCGTTCAGCGTTTTCGCGCCGTCAAGCGGCAAATGCAAACCCAGTTTGCGATTCAGCTCGCGCAAACTGCTGCTGCCTTCAAGCAGGAAACTGCCGTCTTCCTGGCGCAGGAATTTGCCGGTTTGCGCGGGCGATTGCGTGGTGAATTCACCGACGATCTCTTCAAGGATGTTTTCCAGCGTGACCAGTCCGAGCAGTTCGCCGTATTCGTCCACCACCATGCCGAGACGCGTGTGGCGCTCCTGAAACTGCTGCAGCTGTTTGAGCAGGGGCGTGTCGGACGGGATGAAATAGGGGTCGTTCAGTATTTCACGCAGCCTGGTCAGATCCAGCTTTGCTTCCTGGAGCAGGGCCGGGACACGCTTGATGTGCAGTATGCCGATGATATTGCTGTGCGTGTCGGCGTAAACGGGCAGCAAGGTATGGTGGCAGGTGATGATCTGCTGGCGCAGCTCGCTTTCATCGGCATTGATATCCAGCGCCTCGATCTGGTTGCGCGGTATCATCACGTCGTTCACCGTGATGCGTTCGAGGTCGACAAGGTTGAGCAGCATCTTCTGGTGCTTGCGCGGCAGGAAGTGCTCGGCATCCAATACCAGTCCGCGCAGTTCCTCGATGGTCATTTTTTGTTTGCTTTGATCGGTTTCAATCTTGATGCGCAGCAGCCACAGTACCCCTTTTACCAGGCCGCCCGCGATCGAGACCACCGGATGGAACAGGGTGATCAACGGCGTGAGCAGATAACTGGCGGGCAGCGCGATGCGTTCGGGATAACTTGCCGCGATGATCTTGGGCATGATCTCGCTGAATACCAGCAGCACGAAGGTGAGCGTCAGTGTGCCCAGCAGCAGCGCCAGGTCGTTCTGTCCGAACAGGCGAAAGATGATGATGTTGGTCACCGCCGCAGCGAGCACGTTGAGCAGGGTGTTGCCGAGCAATATCGAGCCGAGCAGTTTGTCCACCTTGCCGAGCAGGCGGCTGACCAGTTTTGCGCTGCGGTTTCCCCTGCGTATCAGGCTGTTCAGGCGATAGCGGTTGATCGCCATCATGCTGGTTTCCGAGCCGGAAAAGAAAGCGCTGCAAACCAGCAGCAACAGCA
>DATKVR010000053.1:0-5981 GCA_035529955.1 Gallionella sp. | reverse complement strand
CTCCTTCTGGGGCGTCAAACGGCAGGCATTCGACGAATTGGAAATTAGGCGCGTTCAACCGCTGCAATGCCTCGACTATCCGCTCTGACTACACGTACACATATGGCTAGTCGGGAGGATCAGCTTAGGCGCAGAATCCGGCATGTTCTGTACGGTAGCGCACTTAATTAACCAGTCGCACGCACTTGTTCACATCTGGCCGCGATGCCTGTAACCAGCTTCGGCAACGCAATAGACGAGTTCGAGATGCTTCGCATTTGATATGCGAAAAAGGATAGCTTTTTAAAATAACGTCCAGCAAGCTGTTGCCAATTCAGTTTTTTCGTAAAAACGCCGCCATAGCGTTCGCTCACTTATTTGCCTCGCCGGTCGTTTGGTCGCTCGCTGTGACAGGCTTTGATTCCGGCGAATCCTCTTGGCGCAGAAAGATGGTGAGCACGACATAGAGCGCAATCACCAGATATTCCGCTTGCCAGGTTTGCAGGGTTATCGACCAGAATTTGGCCGAAAGCAGAAATGCCATGATAGAGATCGGTGACCGGTCCGTGAGCGCGCGTTCCTCGTTGTATGCACTTGCGCCTGAGAGGGCATGCAGTACAAACGAAAGCACAAACAGCAACAGAAACGTAAGAGACAGCGAATTGCGGTATATCCAGGTGAAGGGCCAGGTTTCTTTCCGCCGCTTTTGTTTGCTTTTCGGTTTGCGCGGATCGAGGGAATGCGGCGCGCCGCGCTGATAGAGGAAGCTGCTCAACACGATCAGCGAACCAAGCTGCAGGACAGCGGCCTGCCAATTGGAAGCGAGCCCCTCCCAAAAGGTGCCGGTAGACAAATAATGCCAATACCCGAGAGATGTCTGCCTGTGCGCCGCCAAATTTTCATTTAGCGCCCGCCACCCGGCAAAACTTTGCGCGGAAATGCAGATGGCGAAAAGTGTGAACAGGACGATAGAAAGCGAATTGTCCCTGATTATTTTGATCGGCTTTCGCATCTGGCAACACCTTTCATGGCTCGTGAAAGCAACACCGGATCATCCGCGTTTCATCCTTTTCATTCACAGTTGCGAATCGCCGGCAAGTCTTCGCCGTGCTTGTCGATGTAATGCTTGTGCTTGATGAGCTTGTCCTTGAACTGTTATTTTAAATAAATGCATTTGTCGCCGGTCTGTGTGGTGACGCACCCTTAACAACAATCGGTAAATTTTGCCGACCAACCTGGCCTCCTTCAAACAAGCTGTTGTTGAATCTAAAACACCAATTTGTTTATCTACCCCGACAGCAATCGCGTGTAATGCCGGACCATATTCGGTCTTATGTGTGCAGCCATGCTGTCATCTCTTTCAACGGCCATCATTATTCTCCATGTCGGTGAAATGCTGGATGGCGAGCTTTTTGTCATTCCATGCAACGTCGGCATCACGGTCTTGAAACCGGGACATGCAGAATGGATTTTCATTTGTCCTGCGAATACATGACCACCGTGTATGGGCCGATATTGATTTTTCCGGAGCAGGGCAGACCGTCGTTACTTTCCTCGTGCGCTTCGACATCAGGCGCGGGATGATTTGCAAAATCCCGGCCGTAGTTATCGGAGTCACTGTTAAACCGCGCTTTCCACAATCCGGCCCGCGGAAAACCTATGGTATATCCATCGCGGATTTGATTCATCATATTCACCACCACAACGACGCTGTCCTGCGGGCCTTGTTTGTCCCAGCGATGGAAAGCGATGATCTTGGCACCATCGTCAAAATGATAAAGATGGATATTCTGCCCGCACAATCCCCGCGTCGTACCCAGCAGATTACGCCGCAGGGCGATCAGGTCCCGGTACATACCGAGAATACCGCGTTCGCTTTCGGCTCTGGACCAGTCGATCGGGACCTTATCCTGGAACCACCGATCTTCGAGCAGTTCCTGCCCTTCAAAAATCATCGGGATGCCCGGTGAGGCAAGAACAAGCGCGCCAGCCAGGGTAGAGCGTTTCCTTGAAAACCAGCTATCCGCCTTGCCTGGCCAGATATCCTCGGGCAAGCGGGCGCGGCCATTGGAGACTGCGTCGTGTGACTCGGTATAAATGATTCGTTTGAAGGCATCCTGGTTATAGCGATGCTCAATCGCCTTGCTGACTGCGCCCAGATCGCGAGACCTGTCATCACCGACAATAACAGCCTGACGCACATGGTGAACAAAATCGGCATCCCATTGCGCATTAAAACCGCCGCCACCCGCTCCCACGTCCTCGGTGACCCAGTTGTTCTTGTGCATCCCTTCGGCGATGCTGATCTTTCCGGGGAATCGTTGTTGGATTTCCACATTGATCTGCTGCATCAAGCTCCAGCCGTCGGGGATGTCATCAGCCGGATTATTGCCGTTACCATCGATGCTGTTGATATAAACGATCATGTCCCAGCGCAGACCGTCGACGTGGCACTCATCAAACCACATCAAAGCGTTATCGCGCAGGTATTGGCATACTTCACCGCGGCCATAATCGGGGCGCGTCTCGCCCCAGGGAGTATTCGAGCGGTGATCATTGTAAAAATAAATCCCGCCCTTCTCATTTTCACCCCAACCGTCAAACTGCCACAAATCAAGATCTGAAGGACCAAAGTGGTTGTAAATGACATCTACAATGACAGCGATCCCATGCTCGTGAGCCACTTTCACAAATTTTTTGAAGGCATCCGGCCCCCCATAAACACTCTTGATTGCAAATGGATGGGACGGATCGTAGCCCAATGAAAAATCGCCCGAGAACTCCATGACAGGCATCACTTCGATGGCATTGATGCCCAACTTCTGAAGATAGGGAAACTTTTCCATGGCGCTTTCGAACGTGCCCGGATGACCTTGTTGTTTGGCATTAAAAGTGCCTATGTGCATCTCATAAATGACCAGCTCATTCCACGAAGCCATTTTGAAGTTATCTCCACCCCAATCAAACGCCTTGGTGTCATAGATAATTCCGTTGCCAACCGAGCTCGTCACTTTTCTCGCATACGGGTCAATACGCGAGAGCGGGGGGAGTTGCCAATCGACAGGCGTGTGTATCATATATCTGTACTCGTCTCCCACTTTTGCCCCCGGTACTTCAGTTGACCAGTAACCGTTGTGCTCGCTGAAGAGCGGTGTTGAAGTTTTGCTCCAGTCATTGAAGCCCCCGGTTACGTAAACCTTTTCAGCATGGGGTGCCCATACGCGAAAGATTGCACCCCTTGCACCGGGTATGGCCCCCATGCCCGGATTTTTTGATGTGCTATGGGATTTTTTTGACATTCTCGTATCCGATTTATAGGTTCATGAAGCAGCGGCTCATAGGGGGGCTGGAGCGATATTTCACGGGAAAATTTCCATCCGCCCATTTCACATTGCGAACATCGAGCAGCGGATTGCATCGACGCTCACTTTTCGTTTGCTTGTATTGTCTTTGCAAGATCGGATTTCATCTGGCCGTATTCTTCGCGGCTTATCTCCCCACGGGCATATCGCTCATCGAGAATATGGATCGCCTCTTTGCGCGGCTGCGTGTCATATTTCTGGTGAGCACGGTAGCTATAACCCCAGTTTCCGATGCTCGAAAAAAGCAGGAATACAATGCCAAACCAAAGAATCCAACCCCAGCCGAAATACCAGTCGTTCCAGTAATAATGATACATTTGACTCTCCATTTATTAACACCATCTAGGTCGTTTCCTGGGGTGGGGAACTGCTGCATCTGTGGATAGTGGCAGTAATGATTGCCGATATTTCACCTCTCAAAAAATTATCTTCCTCTCCGACTGCAAGTTCTGTGTGTTAGCGCACAGAAGCGATTTGCACGTGCCCGTATCTTGCGTCCTCTGAACACTTGTTGTGGCCTATATACTGACTCTGCAAGGTTTAGGCAATTCTCTGTCATTGAACCATCAACCATCCGTTTGCGCGGATAGAAATCCGATCAATATGGTCGAGGAGCGAGAAATGAGCTTGCAGAAGGAAAGAATTGCAATAATCGGAAGCAACTTTTCTTTCAAAGGTGAACTGGATGATCGGGTTGATGAACCGCTCGCAAAATCGCATGACTCTCCGGCACTGTCGTTGGACGAACGCGGCATGATTCAAGATTGCAACAAGTCCTGCGAGGGGCTGTTTGGCTATCTGCGCCGCGAATTGGTTTGGCAGCCTGTTTCGAGCTTGTTTTTCCAACTTGCCGGTGCTGTGTGGGTTCGGGATGGGCGGTTTAACCCGAGACTTAATTTTCTCTGCCGTTGCGGCAAGCTATTCCACGCGCAAAATCGGCAGGGCGATACCTTTACCAGTACATTGAGCTTTGCCTGTCTTGAATATGATGGCAGGCTCACGCTGAGGCTGATTGTGAGCCCTTCTGAAACCGCTAGTCCATGATTCCCTATATATCGGAATCTTGCATCTGGAGTTTTAAAAGCATTAGTCAAAAATGAGAATGGAAAGGAACAATCATGTTACGCACGTTTGCCAGGTTCATACGCTTCATTGGTAATTACCGCCATTACCGCGGGAATGGCTTGAATGCCAAAACAGCCTGGGATCTTGCCATCATGACGCTTCCATAACCGGCGAAGAACAGGGAGCGCTGCACAGGGAATACATAGCGGAACTTATTGGCGGTTCTGTAATCTGTTCGAAATATTCTTGATTAATTTTATGGACACAAAATTGTTGGCAAATTCACAAGGAGAAAAATCATGAAACACACATCAGCAATTCCAAGCAAACCGAACGATAAAATTCAACCTGCCACACTGAAGAATGATATTGGTGATGGGCATGACCGCGAAGAATTGATCTCTGTTGCGGCTTATTACCTTGCCGAATATCGCGGCTTTGCGGGCGGTGATCAGCTGTCCGACTGGCTGGCCGCCGAATCGGAAATTGATGCAGTGCACAAGAACCGCAAAGACATCAAAACAAAAGCCCACACCAATTGAAGTGCCGGCGTCATAAATTACACGCGTGAGTTCCCCTGATTTTTAAGTTAAGGAGCTGATCACATGGCAACTGGTACAGTTAAATGGTTTAACGATGACATGGGGTTTGGTTTTGTCACTTCCGATAACGGCCGCGAGGATTTGTTCGCGCACCACTCCGAAATCAATATGAGCGGTTTCAAGTTGCTTAAAAAAGGCCAGAAGGTTGCCTTTGATGTGACGCAACTTCCAGGCGGCAAGGAAGCTTCTCATATTCGGGTTTTCACATAGCAACTCACAAGTCTGCGGAATATTTTGCGCTATACCCATTGATGAATCTTTCCGGATTTATTTGCGGCTGCTGAATGTTGGTTTCCTGGAGTCCCTACGGGCTGCAGTTTGTCAATTCCTGACGTTCGAGAATGTTTTCGCCAGATGAAGAGGGAATCCTATGCAATTCTTCAAGCTGGAACACAGCAAGGCGGCGTACCGGGCGGACCTGGCGCTGTACTGCATCATGGTGCTGGCGTTGGCAGCATTCCTGCTGGCATATGGACCGCGCGCGCAGCGGGTCGCGATCGTGTCATTCGCACTGGCCGGTCTGGTGAGCTGGCCTGCCATCGAATATGCGCTGCACCGCTTCGTGCTGCACGGCGTCCAGCCGTTTCGCCGCTGGCATGAGGAACACCATCGGCGGCCCAGGGCGATCATCTTCACCCCGACCATCCTGAGCGCGGCGCTGATCGCGGTGCTGGTGTTCCTTCCCGCGCTGCTGGCGACGGATCTGTGGCGCGCCTGCGGGCTGTCGCTCGGCGTGCTGACGGGCTATCTGGCCTACACGATCACCCACCACGCCGTCCATCACTGGCACACCGACATTGCCTGGCTGAAGCGGCGCAAACACTGGCATGCGCTGCATCACCGCCGTATCGGGCAGCCCGGTTACTACGGCGTAACCGGCACGTTTCTGGATCGGGTGTTCGGTAGCGTCCGCCGTTAGGACGAGCTCAAGACGGTTGACAAGGATCGCCATGTTTATTGAGTATCACCTTGA
>DATKVR010000052.1:0-3226 GCA_035529955.1 Gallionella sp. | reverse complement strand
ATATAATGCGCGCCATGGCAACCGCCGCATAATTTCTGGGGTTGGTTAAAACTGATCTCGTTGCCATGGCGATCAACCAGTTTGTTGCGGTTCCTTGCACTGTGACAATCGAGACACCACATTGTCCCGCGCCCGTGCATTAACTGGAGTGAATTCGCAACGACATCCTGATGCATCCCAAGCAACCTTGGCTGGTTATTTTTTGGGTATGGCACGATCTTGCCGTCATGGCATGTCTTGCATCCGTTAGGGCCCATATTGAAATACTTCAGCTGGGGCTCTCTCGGCTTCACAACAGCATTGGCAAAATCTCCTTGCGTATCATCGTTTATTTTCGGCATTTCACCCATCGGTATGGTCCCGGCAAAAGGATCTCCATACCATAAAACAGCGCCGGTTGTTTTCGAGCATTTAACATTTGGATAGCCATATTTCGGAACGGCATTTTCGACCCTGGTAACGGAAGAATAGCCTACCCGGCTTTCAAAGCAGTCTGTTACCGGCTGCGCATTCTGTGCTTCAGCCTTTTTTTCCTCTGCGGAATGCGCGGTGTTATAAGTGCTCAATCCACCAACCAGGAAGCCGCACAGGACAAGTACAACTATTTTTGATGATTTATGAAAGCAATCCATTTCAAATATCTCCTTAAATCTCCGCTCTACGAGGAAGCTGACGACTTGTCATGCCTCACTTCGCCAGTCAATATGCCGATTGCGCCTTTTAACATGAGCGTCAAGAACAGGAAGCCAAGGGCCCAGACAAACAGTATGTTGAAAAACTCGATAAGGGTGACGTGGTATTCCGTATATTCCCCCAGAGGGGAAGGGCTAAAAGCGGGGAACACAAGAATCATTGGTTTCTCCAGCAAGATCGCCATGAAAACCACGACACTCACCAAGGGAAGCCAAAGGTCGTAACTTTTCCTGACCTTGCGGAAAAACAGCGCAATAAAGCTGCCTATTAACGCCACCATGATTCCCCAAAACCAGGGCACATACATATTGAGCCCGTTGTGGCCAAACATGCTGAATTCCATCGATGCGGCATGCTCGGTGCCCGAATAAAGTGTCGTAAATATCTCGGCAATGATTACCAGCATCAGTAGACCGAGGCTCCATGCAATGATCGTGGTGAGCAAATCAATAACCGGATCGCCGATCACGAGCTTGGTGGTCTTTCTGATGATCAGGAATAGCATCGAGATCAATGCACACCCTGAAGCGCCAGCCATGGTCAGAAAGGCGAAGGGCAGAACTGCGGTATCCCACGGCAACATCCTTGCGCTGCTGGCGAGCACGAATGCCGTGACGATGTGGATAAGCGGCCCCCATCCAATGGCCAGAAAAACAATCGCGGTAAACCATCTCGACAGTTCTTTCTCATGGAATGTGCCGGTATACTTTTTGTAAAGTATATAAACGACGCCTATCATATTGAGGAGCAGATAGACGTTCAGGACGATCGTATCGAACGAGAGCATTGAATTGGGAAAGTTCATGAAACCGATACCGGGAAACATATGCCACAACCGTTCCGGCCGCCCCATGTGAAACAGGATAAATGTGATGCCTGTGGCAACAAACACCATTGCGACGATCTCGCCAAGCACGGCAAGCTCCTTCATATCCTTGCGGTGATATAAGTAACCGGGCGCAACGACCAGGATTGCCGCCGCCGCGATGTGTGCCGTGAATATGAAGTTTGCAAAAAAAGATTCCATCGTTACCTGGTCAGTCGCACCGGTCAGGATAAGACCCTCGGTAAGTTGCCGGTATGCCGTGTAGGAACCGACCAGGATGAAAAATCCCAGGAACAGAAGCCATGCGTAGTACTTCGTCCCTCCTTTTATCGCGTACGAGCCGAAGTCCATTGCAAAAGACAGTGCTGTTTTCATTTCGTGACCTCAGCCTATGTAATAGAAAAATTTTGGATAGGTGTGAAACTCTTCTTTGAACCTGAAAACCCGCTTGATGGCCAGAATTTTTCTGACAACGCTGTCGGGATCGAGAAGATTACCGAATTTTCTTGCGCCCACCGGGCAGGCTTCCACGCAGGCGGGATCCCTGCCCTCCCTGGTTCTCTGCACGCAGAAGGTGCATTTTTCCATCACGCCCCTCATGCGCGGCCGGTTGCCGAAGTAGTGGGTCTTGGGGTTCATCTCCTCGGCGGGAAGGTTGGGCTCACCCCAGTTAAAGTGCCTGGCCTGGTAAGGACAGGCAAGTTGGCACATGCGGCAGCCGATGCACCAGTTGTAATCGATCAGCACCACGCCGGCAGGATCCCTGAATGTTGCCCTGACAGGGCAAGCCTTGACGCAGGGCGGTTTCTCGCACTGCTGGCACTGGACCGGCATATAGAAAAAATCCTTCTCGGGCACCAGGGCATCCTGGTAGTAATTTTGTGCATCCTCGGTGGAAAGGCCGGCAGTTTTGTAGGCATTTCCGCCAACCTGAACACCGTAATCACCCAATTCGCTCGTTTCCGGATATCCCTTGTCCAATTGAGCCGCAGTAAAGGAGATGTTCCCTTTGGGCATTTTCATCACCTGTATCCATTGAACTTCAGGATCGTGGCGCGACTGGTTGTTCTCCTTCACGCAGGCATGGACGCAGCGCCTGCAGCCTATGCATTTCCCGATATCGAGGGCATAACCGAACAGCACTCCCTCCGGGGCGGGCGTATTGGAAACCGTTACTTTCTTCCCGTATTGTGCGGAATAGCGCTTTTCCAGCCGCGCAATGGCCTGCTGCTTTTCCCCATCGGACATCAGTAAAAAATGTCCTTGAAAAAACTCCGCGACGGTTACATCGGCATCCGGATTATCTGCGTCGACAGCAGCCTCAGCTGACGTGGATGTCGCCACAAGCCCGGCCAGGCTCGAAACACACACATTCTTCAGAAATTCGCGGCGACCTTGTTGTTCATCATTCGCCACTTTCATTTCCTCAATTTTTTCTGACATTACAGCCTCCATCAACAGATGTTAGGTAACAAAATACTATGCAATCTCCTGGTTATGAAAATTCAACAGCGCTTCGAGCCGCTGTTTTTTCTCATCGTCCGTCATCAGGACCAGTCGCTTTCCCGTCATCACCTTTTCCTGCAAAGCAATATCAGCGGCATACTTTGCACTTGCGTCGTTGGTCGACGCGGAGTACTTGGAGTACTTGGATATCGAGGTCATCGTGTAGCCGGCCGCTGCGACCACACCAACAGCCCCCGCCGC
>DATKVR010000051.1:0-10294 GCA_035529955.1 Gallionella sp. | reverse complement strand
CATCCGGCCGTCGAGCCGGTGCTGAAGGAAACCTACGGCATCATGGTCTACCAGGAGCAGGTGATGCAGATGGCCCAGATCGTGGGCGGCTATAGCCTGGGCGGCGCCGACCTGTTGCGTCGCGCGATGGGCAAGAAAAATGTGGAGGAGATGGCCAAGCAGCGCGAGTTCTTTGTCGCCGGCGCGCTCAAGGGCGGCACATCGAAAGAACAGGCGGGCCACCTGTTCGACCTGATGGAAAAATTTGCCGGCTACGGTTTCAACAAATCGCACGCCGCCGCCTATGCGCTGGTCGCCTACCAGACAGCCTACCTCAAGGCACATCATCCGGCGGCGTTCATGGCCGCGACGCTGTCGGGCGACCTGGACAATACCGACAAGGTGCGCATCTTCTATGCGGATACCCTGCAGCAGAATCTGCGCGTGTTGCCCCCGGATGTGAACAGTTCGGGCTATGTGTTTTCGCCGGTGGACGAGCAGACCATTGCGTACGGGCTGGGCGCAATCAAGGGGACAGGCGAGGCGGCCATTGCCAGCATTGTCAAGGCGCGCGAGCAGGGTCCGTTCAAGGACCTGTTCGATTTCTGCCGGCGTGTGGACAAGCGCATCGTCAACCGGCGCACGGTTGAAGCATTGATACGCGCCGGCGCGTTCGACAGTCTCAATGACCATCGCGCCAGCCTGATGGCCAGCGTGGATGCGGCGTTGGCGAGTGCCGACCAGCAGGCGCGGGCGGCGAACCAGAACAGCCTGTTCGGACACGACGAGGGCGACGATGCGCTGCTCGTGAAGTATGCCGATGTGCCGCGCTGGCGATTGCGCGAACAGCTTGCCCACGAAAAAGCCAGCCTGGGCATTTACCTCGGCGGACATCCCTATCAGGAATATGCCGAAGAGCTGGCCAACTTCATCAAGGTGAAACTGGCCGACCTGACCCCGCAATTCGTCGGGCAATCGAACGGCTCTTCCGCCGGCACCGGCTACACTTCGCGGCGCGGCGTGCCGGTGGTGCTGGCCGGCATCGTGGCCGGATTGCGCATCCAGCAGACCCGGCGCGGACGCATGGCGATCGTCACGCTCGACGATGGCGGCGGACAGGTCGAGCTGACCGTGTTCAACGAGATCTATGAAGCCAACCGTCCGTGGATAAAGGAGGATGAATTGCTGGTGGTGCGCGGCACGGCCAAGCTGGACGAGTATTCCGGCAACGTGCGCGTCAGCGGTGAAGAGCTGTTCGACTTCGCCACGGCACGTTCCCATTTTGCCCAGCAGCTGGCCCTGCGTTGCAGCGGCAATGCCAGCATCGAGCAGCTGGCTAAATTGTTTACGCCTTATCGCGAGGGAAAATGCCCGGTGCAGATTCATTACCGCAACGAAGAAGCGAGCTGCCAGCTGCGCCTGGGAGAGGCCTGGCAAGTGACCCTGCACGATGACCTGTTGCACGATCTGCGCAAGCTGTTGCGCGAGGAGAACGTGAAGGTGATCTACGGTTGAAGCGGGTTGTATCTACAACCAGTTAAATGAGTTGCACTAGTGCGATAATCGTCCGCAGCGTGCAATATCCCCGTTTCGTCATTCCTGTCTGTGAATGACTCCGGCAGTAAATATATTGTTTGAATGTTGTAGGCAGCATCCCGTCAGAATACGTCATATCATTCGTGTCGCTTGGTTCACCCAGGAGTGTCGTGTCATGGAGCGTTTGCTGCGAATTTATCGACTACATCAGATTCTTGCAGAGCGAAGACATCCTGTGGCGCATCGGGTATTGCAAGAAAAACTCGAATGCTCGCGCGCCACAATCAATCGGTGTGATTGCCCCTGAGCAATTCCGAGCTGCTCTCTTAAATGGCCTTGGGCACGCCAAGCCTTCGGCTGCGGTCTGCTGCTGATAAGGCGGTTATAGCGGCTTGCATTTGAATTTGGTTAGGGCGATACTGCATCGCATCTGTAATGCAAACAGGGGGTGAATGATGAAAGCCGTAACTAAAACGTCCACTATTCCGCCGCTGCGGGTGAACGAGGATGTGCGTGCCGCTGCCGAGGCTGCTCTGATGGAAGGCGAGACGCTTTCCGGTTTTGTGCTGGAATCGATCCAATTCAACATCCAGCGCCGGACGATGCAGCAGGAGTTTGTCGCGCGCGGGTTGGCGGCGCGGGACGAGGCGCGTCGGGCGGGTAAATATGTTTCGGCAGATGAAGTGCTGGCGGAGCTCGATAAAACGCTTGCGTGTACGCGCAAGGCGGCTGCCCGCAAGTGAATTACACGGTCCGGTTTGCGCCTGCTGCCGCAAAGGACTTACAACGCTTGTTCGATTTTCTTGCGGAGCGGGATGCTAAAGCTGCCAGGCGCGCCCGCTCGGCCATTGCCAAAGGCATCGAATTCTTACGGACTTTTCCTTTTAGTTGCCGCAAAGCGTCGCCAGAGCATCCGCTGTTGCGCGAGTTGATTATCAGTTTTGGTGCAAATGGCTATGTCGTGTTGTTTGAAATCGAAGACAGCCATACAGTGACTGTACTGGCCGTACGCCATCAGCGCGAAGAAGATTTTTTCTGAAAGGTTTTTGTGGCCGAAATCCCGTGTTCCCTACGCGCAGGGGGAGAGGGTTGAATCTTTTGGTCAAGACCAGTCTTTGAGTTGTTTCACAGTCAGTATTGAGACCGGCGCCTCAGAGGGAGTAGAATCGCCGCCTTGCGCAATTGGGCCAAACGGCAAGTCGGTGAAAGAACAATCTTGATGGACAGTGCGGGTATATTGCCATTGGACGTAGCGGGCGCTGCCATCGTGCTGTGGCTGGTGCTGGGAATGTTCGGCCTGGCATTACAGCGCAGTCCGCGACTGATCCTCGATGTGATTTTCCCCGCCGGTGCAATCGTTTCGCTGCTGTTGGCCGCTGCCGGTTTGTGGTCGCTGGCCGGGCCAGTCGGCCAGGCCGTGTTGCCATTGGGTCTGCCCGATCTGCCATTTCATCTTCGTCTCGATCCGCTGTCGGGCTTTTTCCTGGTGCTGCTGGGCGGCGCATCGTTCGGCGTGTCGCTGTTCAGCGCCGGGTATTTCAAATCCATGCAGGCCAACACGCTGGCGCTGCTGTGCCTGGAATACCACCTGTTCCTCGCTGCCATGGCGCTGGTGCTGCTGGCCGACGATGCGTACATGTTCATGGTGGCGTGGGAGACGATGGCGCTGTCTTCCTATTTTCTGGTCACCACCGACCACAAGATTCCCGACATCCGCAGCGCGGGGTTTTTGTACCTGCTGATCGCCCACGTCGGGGCAATCGCGATCCTGCTCTGCTTCGGCGTGATGCAGGGCGGGCACGGCATCGGCGCCTACACCTTCGCGGCGATGCGCGCTTCGCACCTGTCGGTGTTCTGGTCGTCGGCGGTGTTTCTGCTGGCATTGTTCGGCTTTGGCGCGAAAGCGGGATTGCTGCCGCTGCATGTCTGGCTGCCCGAAGCGCACCCGGCCGCACCCTCGCCGGTTTCGGCCCTGATGAGCGGCATCATGCTGAAAACCGCGATCTACGGCATCCTGCGCGTCACCTTCGATCTGCTCGGCACGCAGCAATGGTGGTGGGGTGTGCTGGCGCTGGCGCTGGGCCTGATCACCGCGATCTACGGCGTGATGTTCGCCGCGGTGCAGGGCGACATGAAGCGGCTGCTGGCTTATTCCTCGATCGAGAACATCGGATTGCTGCTGGTGGGCATCGGCCTGGCGATTATCTTCCATGTGTATGGCAAGGACGGGCTGGCGGCCCTGGCGCTTACCGCGATGCTGTACCACAGCCTGAATCATGCGTTCTTCAAGAGCCTGCTGTTCATCGGCACCGGCTCGATCCTGCATGCGACCGGCGAGCGCAACATGGGGCGCATGGGCGGCCTGATCCGGCATATGCCGTGGGTTGCAATGCTGATGCTGGTCGGCGTGCTGTCCCTGTCAGGCCTGCCGCCGTTCAACGGTTTCGTTTCGGAATGGCTGCTGCTGCAGGCATTTCTGCTGTCGCCGGGACTGCCCAACAACTATATCAACATGCTGATCCCGGTGGCGGCCGGCGTGATCGCGCTGGCCGCCGCGCTGGCCGCCTATGTGATGGTCAAGTTCTACGGCATCATTTTTCTCGGCCAGCCGCGCGGGGAGGCAAAGGCCGAACCGCACGATGCCGGACTGCGCGAACGCATCGGCATGGGCTGGCTGGCATTCGGCTGTGTGGCGCTGGGACTGGCGCCGGTTTTCGTGGTGCGAAAAATCGATCTGGTGACGCAGATGCTGGTTGGACGGGGGTTGGGCAATGCCGGTTCCAGCTGGCTGTTCCTCACGCCGGTGGATACCGAGCGCGCCAGTTACAGCCCGGTGCTGTTCCTGCTGGCGGTGTCGGGGGTGATGCTGGTGACCGCTTGGGTGGTCCATCATTATTATCACGGCCGGTTGCGGCGCGGCCCCGCCTGGGACTGCGGCTATCCGGCACAGACATCGCGCATGCAGGATACCGCCGAGGGATTCGGGCAACCGATCCGGCGCATCTTCGAGCCTTTCTTCCGCATCGAAAGCGAGTTGCCGAGCGCGTTCGATACCCGGCCGCGTTACCACGGCCGCAGTGAAGACCGCCTTTGGTACGTGCTGTATGTCCCGGTCAAACGCATCACCGAAAAACTCTCGTCATGGGTATCGTTGCTGCAGCACGGGCGCATCCACCTGTACCTGACCTATACCTTTGTCACGCTGATCGTGCTGCTGGCTTTCGTATGATGAGCTCCGATCAGGCACTCGGCATCCTGTTTCAAATCTACCAGTCGCTGCTGGTGGTGCTGCTTGCGCCGCTGCTGACCGGCTGGGTGAACCAGTGCCGCGCATGGTTGCAAAACCGCTCCGGTCCCGGTCTGCTGCAACCGTATCGCACCTTGCGCAAGCTGTTTTACAAGGATGCGGTGATGGCCTATAACGCCTCGCCGCTGTTTCGCATTACACCCTATATCCTGTTCGGCTGCATGTGGCTGGCGGTGGCGATCATTCCGATCATCGCGGTGGATTTGCCGTTTTCGCCCGCCGCCGACGTGATCGCGCTGGTCGGCGTGTTTGCGCTGGCACGGGTATTCCTCGCACTCGCCGCGATGGATATCGGCACCGCATTTGGCACGCTCGGTGCGCGTCGCGAGATGCTGGTCTCGTTCCTTGCCGAACCCGCCCTGCTGATGGTGCTCTTCACCGCCTCGCTGATCAGTCACTCGACACAGTTGCCGCGCATCGTGGACGCGCTGGCGCATCACCAGTTTGTGCTGTATCCCAGCCTCGCATTTGCCGGACTGGCTTTCGCGATGGTGCTGCTGGCCGAGAACGCGCGCATCCCGGTAGACAATCCCGGCACGCACCTGGAACTGACCATGATCCACGAGGCGATGATTCTGGAATATTCGGCGCGCCACCTGGCGCTGGTGGAGTGGGCGAGCAGCCTCAAATTGTTCGCTTATATTTCCATCGGCATTGCGCTGTTCCTGCCTTACGGCATTGCCGAGGTGGGGACCATGGCCGGGAATTGGGGTACGCTGCCGCTGGCCATCGTCGCGCTGCTGGTCAAGCTGGCATTGGCCGGCGCGGCTTTGGCTTTGCTCGAAACGCTGCTCGCCAAGATGCGCATCTTCCGCGCGCCGGAGTTCCTGGGCACCGCATTCCTGCTGGCGGTGCTGGGCCTGCTGATCCATTTTTTGCTGGGCGCGTGATATGCCGATAGCCTACAACGTTCAAATCATCAACCTGCTCGCCGCGCTGCTGTTGCTGATCGCGTTTGCGATGCTGGCGCAGCGGCGCATTCTGTCGCTGATCAAATTGTTTGCCTGGCAGGGACTGGTATTGTCGCTCAGCACCTTTGTCGTGGCTTATTCGACGAATCAGCCCCATCTTTATTATTCCGCGGGGCTGACCTTGTTGCTCAAGGTGCTGGTGCTGCCGTGGCTGCTGCACCGCCTGATGATCAAGTTGAACGTGAGATGGGATGTGGAAACCCTGATCAACATTCCGACCACCATGCTGGTCGGCATCGCGCTGGTGATTTTTTCCTTCAACCTGGCCGCGCCGATCTCGCAGCTTTCCGAAAGCATCACGCGGGGCCTGATCGGCATTGCGCTGGCCAGCGTGCTGCTGTCGCTGCTGATGATGCTGACGCGGCGCAAGGCGATCCCCCAGGTGATCGGTTTTCTGGCGATGGAAAACGGGCTGTTCTTTGCCGCGACCAGCGCCACGCACGGCATGCCGCTGGTGGTGGAACTGGGCATCGCGCTTGACGTGCTGGTGGCCACCTTCATTTTCGGCATCTTTTTCTTCCAGATCCGCGAGACCTTCGACAGCCTGGACATCTCCAATATGGAGAAACTCAAAGATGATTAGGGTACAAGGATGATTGACCTGCAGCTCCTCGCATTGCTGCTCACCCCGCTGGCAGGGGGAATGCTGCTGGCCGTGTTCGGCTCGCGCAAATGGGCGGCGGAGCTGAATACACTGATGAGTTTTTGTACCCTGGTTGCGGCGGTGTTGTTGACCATACGCGTGATCGCTTCGGGGCCGCAGGTCGCGTTCAATGAACAGTTTTTCATCGACCCGTTCAATGTATTCCTGGTCGCATTGACCGCGTTCGTCGCGTTTACCACCTCGCTGTTTTCCCGCCCCTACATGCGTATCGAGCAGCACCATGGCAAGCTGACCACGCCGATGCTGCATCTGTATTTCAGCATGTACCAGCTGTTCACGCTGGCGATGCTGGTTGCGCTGACCTCCAATAATTTGGGCATCGTCTGGGTGGCGATGGAGGCGGCCACGCTGACCACCGTGCTGCTGGTCAGCCTGTACCGCACCCCGGCCAGCATCGAGGCGGCGTGGAAGTATTTCATCCTGTGCGGGGTCGGTATCGCGCTGGCGCTGTTCGGCACCATATTGCTGTATTTTGCCGCCGAGCGCGTGCTCGGTGTGGGCGGCACTGCGCTGTTGTGGACGCATCTTAACCAGGTCAAGACCGGGCTCGAGCCCACGGTACTCAAGCTGGCCTTCGTATTTCTGCTGGTCGGTTACGGCACCAAGATCGGCCTGGTGCCGCTGCACAGCTGGCTGCCGGACGCGCATGCGGAAGGACCCACGCCGGTTTCCGCGGTGCTGTCGGGCTTGCTGTTGAATGTCGCGCTGTGTGTGGTGATGCGCTGCAAGGTGCTGGTGGATGGCTCACTGGGATCGGGATCCGCGGGAGCCTCGCATTTCGCCGGCAACCTGATGATGGGATTCGGCCTGCTGTCGTTGGTGGTCGCCGCATTGTTTTTGTCGCGGCAAAAGGACATCAAGCGCATGTTCGCCTATTCCTCGATCGAACACATGGGACTGATCACCTTTGCCTTCGGCATGGGCGGGCCGGTCGCCACGTTTGCGGCGCTGCTGCACATGACTGTGCACTCACTGACCAAGTCGGCGATCTTCTTCGCGGTCGGCCATGCGGTACAAAAAGCCGGCACGCAGCAGATGGAAAACATCCGCGGCATGATGCAGCTCAGCCCCACCGTGGGCTGGGGGCTGATGCTCGGCACGCTGGCAATCCTGGGCATGCCGCCATTCGGAATATTCGCAAGCGAATTCCTGATCATCACCACGGCCATGCATGACCATCCGTGGACCACCCCGTTTCTGCTGGTCGCGCTGGGTATCGCGTTCGCCGCGATCTTTGGCAAGGTGCAGCCTATCGTGTTCGGCGAAACCAGCGCGCGCCGCCTGCCGCACCAGCCGGCGCTGGTGCCGGTGTTCATGCACCTGCTGCTGGTGCTGATCCTTGGTTTGTACATACCGCAATATCTGGCCGAGTGGTATCGCCAGGCGGCGGCTTTGTTGGGTGGTTAAACTGAAGACTTTGATACAAGCCACAGAGAACACAGAGGACACAGAGATGAAGCGGGATACACATAATTCTCATGTTTATTTGCCGGGTATGATGTTAATAAAATCTACCAATGGCTTTTCTCTGTGCGCTCTGTGTTCTCTGTGGCTAACAGATTTTTTCAGGATTTCGTGATGCCGATCACCCATCCCAATCTGCATTTGACCAAATTACCCGGCGCGATCCCCGCCTGGTCCGGAGTGATCAGGCCCGGCGATCTGCAGTCGATCTGCCAGCGCGTTCGCGACGGTGGCGGACGGCTGGTGGCCTTGTGGGGCAGCGATGAACGGGAAGCGGGCAACGGATATGCGTTGCAGCTCGCACTGGTCATCGAAAAGGGCCTGATCAGCCTGAGCCTGCCGTTACCCGCCGCGCATCCCGGCTACCCGGATATCAGCGGCATTTTTCCGGCGGCCGAGCGCATGCAGCGCGCGGCTTGCGACCTGCTCGGCATTTATCCCGAGGGTAGCAACCATCGCAAATGGTTGCGCCATGGCGCGTGGGATAGCGGCAGTTTTCCGCTGCGCAAGGATTTCGACGCAACACCAAGCAGGGCGGATGAACCTGATGCGTATCCCTTTGTGCAAGTGGAAGGACAGGGCGTGCATGAGATTGCGGTGGGGCCGGTGCATGCGGGCATCATCGAGCCGGGGCATTTCCGTTTTTCCGTGGTGGGCGAAAAAACGCTGCGGCTCGAGGAACGTTTCGGTTACACCCACAAGGGCATCGAAAAACGTTTCGAGAGTCTGGATGTGCAACAGGCGGCCAAACTTGCCGGGCGCGTGAGCGGCGACAGTACGGTCGCGTATGCGTGGGCCTATGCGATGGCTGCGGAAAGTATCGCCGCGGTCACGCCGCCGGACCGGGCGCTGTGGCTGCGTGCGCTGTTTCTCGAGCGCGAACGCATCGCCAATCATCTGGGCGATCTCGGCATGCTGGGCAACGATGTCGCGCTGTCGTTCGGCTTTGCGCAGTTCTGGATATTGAAGGAACAGGTATTGCGCCACAATGCCGCGCTGTTCGGCCACCGCTACCTGATGGACAAGATCATTCCGGGAGGCGTTGCGGCAGACCTTGCCGAATCGGGCAAACGCACGCTGCTCGAAGAGTGCGCCATGCTGGAGCGCGAGGTGCGCGTATTGCGCAGCATCTACGAAGAGCATGCCGGAATGCAGGACCGCTTCATCGGGGCCGGCCGGGTCGAGCCCAAGCTGGCTGCGCAGCTTGGCTTGTGCGGCCTGGCCGGGCGCGCCAGTTCACAGTCCTGGGATGCGCGCGTTCAGTTTCCCTGTGTGCCGTATGACAAACTGGATGTGCGCATGGCGACCTATCGCAATGGCGATGTGGCGGCGCGCGTGATCGTACGCTTCGACGAGTTGTTCGAGTCATTGCGACTGCAAAGCGCGATCGTTACCAACCTGATACACGACAACACATTGGCGGTGCCACTTGTAAAACTTCCTGCAGCCGGCTTCGGTGTGGGCATGGTTGAAGGCTGGCGCGGCGAGGTGCTGGTGGCGATCCACACCGATGCAAAAGGCAATCTCACGCGCGTCCATCCGCACGACCCATCCTGGCAAAACTGGCCGGTGCTGGAGCATGCCGTGATGGGCAATATCGTGCCGGATTTTCCGCTGATCAACAAATCGTTCAATCTGAGTTACTCGGGGCACGATCTCTAATGGGAGTCTTTATAAATTCATTCTCCGGGCGAATCGCGGTGTCGCGTGCTCACTCATTCCTCGCCTATCAATTTGATATGCCTCGTCATTCGTTGCGCGGCTCCTTGCGCTTCATCCCGCAAAAGTGAATTTCTAGAGGCTCCCATGTTCCAGCTCATCAGACAGATCATCAGGATCGGTATCAGGACAGAGGCAGCGCCGTTGCCGGACGAGGCGTTGCGCACCGGAACACAGCGGTTGAACGACGAGATCCTGCGCGTGTTCGGCGGTGCGCTGAACATACGCCAAGTCGATGCCGGTTCATGCAACGGCTGCGAACTCGAGATTCAATCGCTCAACAATGCCTATTACAACATTGAAGGGCTGGGCATCAAATTCGTCGCCAGCCCCCGCCATGCGGACCTGCTGCTGGTCACCGGTCCGGTGTCGCGCCACATGGCGACCGCGCTCAAGCGCACCTATGACGCCATGCCGGAACCCAAGCTGGTGGTGGCGATCGGCGAGTGCGCCTGCGACGGGGGAATCTTTTGTTCCGGGGGCGGCGGAGAAAGCTACGCCAGCTGCGGCAGGGTTGCCAATGTCATTCCGGTGGATGTGATGGTGGGCGGTTGCCCGCCCGCGCCGACGGCGATATTGCAGGGCATACTCACCGCGATCAGCAAGAAAAAATGATGGGGGTGGCGGCAAACCGCTAATAATCAGAGTTGAAAA
>DATKVR010000050.1:0-7127 GCA_035529955.1 Gallionella sp. | reverse complement strand
GAAGGCGATCTGTTGCTGCTTGTACAGCCCGCCCAGATCGTAGTACATCCCCTTGGGCAGCAGTCCGGGTGTGGCCATCACCTTGCGGATGTCGACAATCACCGAGCCCATCGAACGCCCGCTGATACGGCCGGTCACGGCAACCATGCGTTTGAGATTCTCGCGCGTGATCTGGGGCTGCCCGCTGACCGGGACGATCTGCGCCACCCGCTTTAACGGGAATACATGTCCGTCGGGCGCACGGATCAGCAGCTTGCCCACATCCGGCACGATGGCGCGCTGATCCTGCGGTATCCAGACACGTACGCCGACCAGCTTGGGTCCCTGCTGCAACTGCGTCGTGACGATCCCGGACAGGTAGCCGCCGAGTATCTGCGTGATGCTGTCCGGGTTCATGCCTTCCAGCGCGGCCTTGACGCGATCGATGTGGATTTCCAGCGCATCGCCGGCCGGGTTGATGCCATCGCGGGTATCCACTACGCCGGGTACCTTGTTGATCAGCGCCTGGACCTTGTGCGCGGTCGCGTCGAGTTCGTCGGCGTTATCGGAAAACAGCTTGATTTCGATCGGCTGCGGTACCGAGGTGAGGTCGCCGATGAGGTCCTCCATCAATTGCGCGAACTCGATGTCCAGCCCCGGCACTTGATGCTCGACCTTGCCGCGAATGTCATTCATCACTTCGTCGATCGGCGGCCGCTTGCCGGATTTCAGGCGCACGAAAAAATCGCCCTCGTTGGCTTCGGTGAGACCGCCGCCCAGCTGTGTGCCGGTGCGGCGCGAATAGGTGTCCACATAGGGATTGGCCTTGATGATGACCTCGACCTGTTGCAGCAGACGGTCGGTTTCGGTCAGCGAGGTGCCGGGCGCGGCGCGGTAATCGAGAATGAAACCGCCCTCGTCCATGGACGGCATGAAACCGGAGCCGACATGGTTGAATGACAGCAGACCGATCCCCAGCAGGGGCAGCACGAACAGCAGGACCAGCACCGGGCGCGCCAGCAGGCGCTGCATCAGCGTATCGTAGCGGCGATGCAGCCAGTCGGTGATGCGTCCGCCTTCTTCCTGGTTTGCATCCTTTTCATTCAGGAAATGGTCTGCCAGCAACGGCACAGCCAGCCAGGTGATAAAAAAGGAAATGATCAATCCCGAGGCCATGGTCAGCGACAAGGCCTTGAAGAAGGCGCCGGTCACGCCGGTGAGAAAGGCCAACGGCAGGAAAATAATGATGGTGGATGCCGACGAGCCGGCCAGCGGACGGACGAATTCCATCGCGGCCGCCAACACGCGGCCATGGTGATCGCCGTGCGTGCCGCGCAGGCGCCGCACGATGTGCTCGATCATCACGATCGCGTCGTCGATGATCAATCCCACCGCCGCCGCCATGCCGCCCAGCGTCATGATATTGAAGCTCATGCCGAGCGCAAAGAACATCACCACGGTCGAAGCCAGTACCGCCGGCACGACCAGCGCGGCGATCAGGGTGATCTTGATGTTGCGCAGGAAGGCAAACAGCACCAGCACGGCCAGTCCGGTGCCGATCAGGATCGCATCGCGCACGCTGGCGGCAGAGTCCAGAACCAGCACACTCTGGTCGTACCAGTTGGCCAGCTTCACGCCGGGCGGCAGTTGCGCTTGGTACGCTGCGAGCCTGGCATGCACATCGCGCGCGATCTGCACACTGTTGCTGCCGGGCTGCTGATAGATATTCAACAGCACTGCCGGATGGCCGTCGGCATTGACCTTGATCCATTGCGGCACCACCCCGTCGCTGACCTTCGCGACGTCTTCAATCCGCACGATGCCGTTGCTGCCGGTCTTGATCACGGTTGCACCGATCTGCCTGACGTTGTGCAGGCGCGTATCGGAAATGGCCAGATACAGTTTGTAATGGTCCTCCAGCCGTCCCACCGCGGTGACCACGTTGGCGGCGGACAGCGACTGGGCGACATCGGACAGGGTGAGGCCGTAGGCGAGCAGACGCGCCGGGTCGACTGTGACCTGATATTCCTCCTTCGCGCCGCCGGTCACTTCGATGCGCGCCACGCCGTTGACACTCGACAGCAACGGCCGCAATTGATAGCGCGCCAGATCGTACAGCGCCGTTTGCGACTGGTTCGCCGAAGTCAGGCTGTACGCCAGAATCGGGAACACCGTGGGGTCCATGCGTTCGGTGGAGAATTGCGTGCCGGAAGGAAGGTTCGGCATCACTTGCGCGATGGCCTGGTTGATCTGCGAAGTCGCCAGCCCCATGTCGGTGCCCCAGTCGAAGCTCACCGACACTTCCGCCGAGCCGCGGCTGGTTGTGGATCGCACATCGCGCAGGCCGGGCACCCGGCGCACCGCCTCTTCCACCGGCTGGGTCACCGTCAACATCATCAGATCGGCGGGGCGGTCTCCCGCATCGAGGAACACCTTGACCCGCGGGAAATCCACTTTGGGGAACAGCGTCACCGGCAGCTTGAAGGCGGCCAGGGTGCCGCCCAGCGCCAGCAGCGCGAGCAGGAACAGAATCGAGCGGCGGTGCCCCTGCAGCCACTGGGTGAAGTTCATTGCCCGCCCTCGCGCACTGCCATGTCCCCACTCACAGCCATCCCATCAGCCAGTTCATAATTGCCCAGGCTCACCACCGCTAGCCCGGTGTCGAAGGCACCTTGTACGGCGATCAGCCCGTTGTGCTCCAAACCGGTTTGCACATTGATCCGGCGTGCCTTGCCCTGTGCCACCTGAAACAGATAGGCACCGTTCGCATCCTGCAATACCGCCGAGCGTGGCACGACCCATGCGATTTGCCTGGCCACCTCGATTTCCGCGTGCACCCGTGTGCCGGGCATCAGCCCGCCAGCGGAGACATTCACCAGCACGTCCACCAGCTGGGTTTGCGGGTTGATCATGCCGAATACCTGTGCGACCCGCCCGGACACTTTGGATTCGCTGCTGAATACCGGGGCGACACTGACCGCCATGCCGGGGCGGACGGCTCTTGCATCATCCGGCTCCACGCCGAGCAGCACACGCTGCCCGCCGGACCTTGCCAGCTGCAGCAGCGGCGCGCCCGCAGCCAGCCGATCGCCCTGTGCAGACTGGACGGACATCACGATGCCGTCGAACGGGGCGGTGACCTGTTCCAGGGCGCGGCCCGCACCGATTCTTTCCTGGGCATGCAGGGCGGCTTCGGCATCCGCCAGCGCTTTGTTCGCGGCAGCGAGTTGTGATTGGGTGGCCAGTTGCTGGGCAACCAGTTGTCCGATGCGCTTTGCTTCACTCGTGGCGAAATCAACCGCCTGGCGCGCCTGCTGGTAATTCATCGCGGCATCGGCACCGGTGCCGAACTGAAGCAGGACAGAACCTTTTTTCACCGGCTGTCCGGGACTGACCAGCAGCCTGACGATCCGGCCCGGCCGTGGCAGGCTGATGGTTTCCAGGCTGCGTGTATCGGGCGACACGCTGCCGTAGCCCGAGACGGTGCTGGTCATCTGTTGCTGTTTCATCGCCACCGTTTTGACCTGGACAACGGGGATATCTGCCGCGTAGGCGAAGCTGGTCGTCAACAGTATGACTGGCAACGCTATAGTCATAAATGACTTGTTCATTGTTTGCTCCCGTTCCGTTTCGGCAAATCCGGACCCAGCAGGGTTTCCAGCGCGATTTGTTGTTCCATCAGGGATTCCTGCAAATTGATGGACTCGGTTTGTTTGTCCAGCAGTGCGGTTTTCAGCCGCACATAGTCCGGGGCGGTCAGATTGCCGGCGCGGTATGCCGACCCGGCGTTCCGGGCCACGCTGCTGAACTCGGCGACGCCTTGTCGGGTGCGCTGCAACTGCTCCTGCAGCAGGGACAGATTCGCAAGCGCAGTGTCGATTTCACCGTAAGCGCTGTTGAGCCGGTCCTGATATTCATCAAAAAGTTTTTTGCGGGTGGCTTTTTCAATCGCGATATTGCCGCGGTTGGCATTGAAAATCGGCAGGCTCAGGCTCACGCCGAAGCCCCGGGTATAAAGCCCGCTGGTATCGCGGGCGCGGGTGATACCCACATTCAACGCAGGAAACTGCGCCAGAACAGCCCCGCGGAATTTTTCCTCCTGGGAGTGGTAGCCGGCCTGCAGTGCCCGCATATCGGGTCGCTGGTCGAGGCGCTGTTCCAGGCTGGCACGCACAGCGGAGGTGTCGATTGCATAGGGTGATGGTTCCCCGACCAGATCGAGCGTTGCGCCGGGCGCAATCCCCAGCAAGTTGCATAGGCTGGCATGATTTTGCAGGCGGCTGCGTTCCAGATCATTGATCTGGCGATCGACATTCTGCAGGGCGGCAAGATCGGCGCTGGCGAAATCGCTCGTGACATTTCCTTGTGCCAGGGCTTGCCGGCTGCGCTGGTAGCTTTCGGCCAACAATCCGCGCGCGTCCTGCAACTGTGACAACAAATGTTGTTGCGCAGTCAGGCGGGTGAACAGCAGGCGCGCCTGGCTGACCACCTGCCATTCCTGCCATAGCAAATCCAGGTTGATCTGCTGTTCTGCTGCGCTTGCCGATCCGACCCGGGATGAACGCAGCAGCAGCGCGCTGACATCGTAGTTGAGGTTGAGGTTAAAGCCGTTGGTATTGGCCGCTGTGCCGTTGGTCGGATGGTCCGACGTGATGCCCAGTTGCGGATCGGGCAGCAGCCCGGCGGCAAACGATTGGGCCCGCGCAATGCCCAGGCCATCGCGCGCTTGCCTGAGCTGAGGGTTGTTTGCCACCGCCAGCATGGCGACCTCGTCGATGTCCAGACCGTCGGCAGGGTTGAACAGGTGGGATCTCAATTTGCGAAATGGCAGCTGCGCCGGTTCGACCGGAATCGCGGAGACGGATTGCGGCATGTTCATGTGCGTGGGCAAAGTTTGAGGTGCATAACCCGCGCACCCGGCCAGACCCAGGGCAACCAAGCCGGCGACAAGGTGGGATACTCCCGTACACTTGGTGTTCACTGCAATGTCATTCATGCAAGGCCGCTCCGGGTTTCGAATAAAAATTTAAATCAGCATGTCTTGTCATGTCCATTGGCTTTATCCATTTTGAATCCGTCGGCATAAACATAACCTGCCCGTTTGCCGGGCTGGCTCCAAGGTGCTTGGGAGCGTCATTGCAGCCGGCATTGAGAGCAAACGCTGATCGTGCCGATTTCGGGAAAACGGGAATTTGAACTCGTCCTCGACCGGGCCGGTTTGCATCCTTGTCATGAGCTCCTACTCAGCGACGGCAGGATAGGGGGGCGAGGCTTAAGAAAAACTTAAAAGATGCAATTTTCGATATGTCACGGTCTGTGTTCCCGGAACGACTGCCTGCCAGACCATATACTGCGTGGCGGTTGACACCGGTTCGGCTGGCTTGCGCCTGCTGAAATCCGAACTCTATCCAGCCTGAACCTGCCACCAGCGCAGCTTCTTCGGCCTGGCTTGGCTTCCGGTTGAAATTCATGTGGGTGTGGATGTGCAGGAGCTCCGATAGAAATTTTGTCAGGCCATGCTGGCGAAACTTTGTTACGGAAACGAGATCGCGGCCCAAGCCGATTCAGGTATTCTTTAAATATTTATACAGAAATGCCGCGATCAGCACGAACGCCAAAAATTTCGCTACTGACCCCAAAAATCCCCAATCGCTCTCGGGCTTGACGACCACGGTTCGGGGGCGCACCGCGGTGAAAGGTATGATGCTGTCGTGTTTGCTGTCGAAGCTTGGAAATTTGGCATCGTGGGCAGTTAGCAGCGCCATGAGTGTTTGGCCAACTGAAATCGGAAACCCGGCCCTTTTTCCGTCCCGGCTATCGTTCAACAGTGACATCAACAGATCCCTGCATTCTCTAGTACCCCACAACGCCTTTATCTTTACGGCAATACGGGGGTATTGAGCAAATAATTCTGACGTGTCCAATTTATCCATAATGAAGAAGATCCATAGGTTACTTCGCCCTGATTAATGTAATTCACTGGGGTAACCCCCCGGCTCTGCCGAGGGACTCACACAGGTTTGACCTATTACCTCGGTGAGAGTGAATCTGTAATCTCGACCAGGAGACGGACATTTGCAATGAAAGAATACCAGAGTTTAAGCTGCACGGATGGGACTGTAAGTGCCGCGGAGTATTGATCGCTGCATATAAAGTTGAATATTCCTGCATAAATATTTTGAACTTACGCAAGGGGGGAGAGGTTTGCTGAAGTGATAACCACGCAACTTATCACAACCGATACCCCCGAAAAAAATTCTGCTCACCCATTTCGGTGTCAAACCGCCATATGGAAATCCGATCGAACATCATGCATAGTGATTTGTAATTATTATAGAGTGTTTCGAATTTAGGTCGCAATCCACAGCGCGCCAGTTTCGTAACATAGCAGACGAAGAACTGTTAAGTTGAGTATTGCGGACAACCCACGTAAAATCGCCCACCTCGCGGGTGTAGTTCAATGGTAGAACGGCAGCTTCCCAAGCTCCCGATATAGATTAACCGTTCAGTCAGTACATCACGGTCTCCACGGTTCCTTACAGTCACCCCCACTGTCCTCTCCACTGTAGCCGAGTTCGGGTGCCTACCGTTACCTGCACATTTCTGGTCACAGTCATCCGACAGTTTTCTCAACGGTCGACCGTCGTCGTGCTGTTCCATAGCTGTTATTTCACCGTATAACCGTGTATTCCACCTTCACCGTCGTCAAACGATAGGTGACACCGTTTCGTTATTTTAAACTCGATTCCACGGTGTATTTTGGGTTCCGGTAGGACGAACGTCAACGTAGGTCTCTCAACGTCGAAATCTCCAGACAGTTTTCAACCGTCAATCCGGTCAAGACCCACGTCAACACAGGAAAGTCGGCGGATAACTGTCATTCTTTTTTATTAATAATAGAGATAAACAGTTATCCGCCAAGGTTTTCGCCGTTGACCTTTTTTCGTGGTGGATGGATGGTGTGGACAATCGAAGTGGGTTTTGACGTTCAGTTTCTGGGCCAGTTTTGCAAGCAGGTCGTATCAAACCAAATCCGACGATGGAATTCACGACGACCAGCCATAAAAGTCGACACAGTTTTTTACTGTGCCTTCTAACTGCTTGGCTCAACGTTACCTTTTACGGTGCGTCCAGAGCTTATAAAGAAG